>NZIM01000010.1 GCA_002691585.1 Legionellales bacterium | reverse complement strand
TGGTTAGATAGACAAGTTATGTTAATTAACGAATATCGTTTAAACACACTTGATCCTAAAGCTAGATCTTTTTTAAAAGAACAGATGGAATTATTTTTATTTTCCGATCAAGATGAGCCCGCACCACCACCTGGATTTGTTGATTCAAACAAAAAGAAACAATAACAACTTGACGAAATCAGTCTGAAGGGGTTAAATAAGATCTATTGGCCAGGTAGCTCAGGGGTAGAGCAGTGGACTGAAAATCCTCGTGTCGGTGGTTCAAATCCGCCTCTGGCCAATTGCATCAAGGATTTCACGGTGCTCATCCCTCAAAGACACAACCACACCATTAATTTTCTTATATAAATCTTCAAACATGATGGCCTCCCCTTTACAATTCGTAATTACCAAATTTGCTTTTTTTGCAATAATATAAGCTGCTGCAATATCCCATGAATGAATATATCGTAATGAAATAGCTGCTAGACCCTCACCAGATACGATTTTACACATTCGTAATGCTATGGACCCCATACCCTTTAATTGATCTAAATCACTCTTTTCTTGGCTATACGAGACTAAAATATCTTTTTGGGATTTTCTACGAATAATGGACTGATCCATTAAATCCGTCACATTACTCTCCTCACCAACAAACCAGCTCTCTTTGGTTATTGGATTTATGACCCCGCCCGCAACTATTTCTGATTCATACATTAATGCCATTGAAACTGTGAATTCAGGAATTTTTTTGATTAATGATCGTGTTCCGTCAATTGGATCAACGATCCAAGTAAACTTTGAATTGTTTTTCTGAAAAGGGTCCTCTTCTGAACACCAATTATCATCAGGAAAATATTTACGAATACCTTGCTTGATTAAATCATTCATCTCAACATCAATATTAGAAACAGGATTGTTAGGGGCTTTGTATTTTACGATAATTTCTTTGTCATAAAGTACGCGACACCGCTTAGCTGCCTCAAGAAGAATATCTTTCATCAATAGAATTCGTTTACTTTTCATAAAACATATGATGACAAATATTTTATCCCTTAGCAAAATATATAAACTGTGTTAACCTAACAATTTTTAGGAGAAATCTTTGAAGAGTTACCTACAACTACTTAAAACAGTTCTAGAGCATGGTGTTGATAGAGAGGATCGAACTGGAACAGGTACTAGAAGCCTTTTTAGTCCATTAGAGTTACACTTTGACTTAAATAAGGGATTTCCTCTTGTTACAACAAAAAAAATACACCTTAAAAGTGTTGTTTATGAGCTTCTTTGGTTTTTAGATGGTAGTACAAACATAAAGAAATTAAATGAAAATAAAGTACGCATATGGAATGAATGGGCTGATGAAAATGGAGATTTAGGGCCAATTTATGGTTATCAATGGCGTTCTTGGACCGATCATAAAGGACAAAAGCATGATCAAATTAAAAAATTAATTCAAAGCTTACAGGAAAACCCTAATAGTAGGAGACATATTGTAAATGCATGGAATGTTGGGCAATTAGATGAGATGGCCTTACCTCCTTGTCACGTAATGTTTCAATTTTACGTGGCTAACAATAAACTTTCTTGTAAATTAACCCAACGATCTGCTGATATATTTTTAGGAGTACCTTTCAACATCGCCTCCTATAGTTTATTAACTCATATGATTGCTCAGCAATGTAACTTAGAAGTTGGAGAATTCATATGGTCTGGAGGAGATTGCCACATTTACCATAATCATTTCGAACAAGTGAAAGAACAGTTAATTAGAAAACCATATCCTTTACCAACTTTAGAGATCTTAAATCATCCTAGAAGCATCTTTGAATATACTTTTGAGGATTTCAATTTCATTAACTATCAAAGTCATCCCAGCATCAAAGCTGCGATTGCAGTTTAGTTGACTTAGATATTATTTCATCTTAATATTCATGTGGAGATGGAGGGTTTATTCATGCATGGCATTAAGGTTTTATTATTTCTTTTATTTTCAATTGTACTCGCGAATCCGACTCAAAATCCACCAACTCCAGATAAAGATTATTCCACATTAAACAACATAGAAGAAGCAACGTATGATCTGCAAAATATCATTCATGGATTAATTGATGATACTGATAATATACCTGCTGCATCAAACTCAACTACGCCAAATGTAGCAACCAAAAAAAATGATACTCCAACTGAAACAGCCCAAAAACCTCAAACTCCTAACACCTACTCAACTGATTCAATGAATGAAATTCTTGTTAAGATTGAAAAAATCATTGATACAACTAATAACGATGTTGACAATCTCACATTTAAATTAAAAAAGGAGATTAAAGAAATTAATGCTTTGATTTTCAAGAACCATAAAGCAGTCGCCATTGAAAAGAGCAAAACTTTCTATAAGCAAACACTTCAATCCTATAAACAATTATTATCCCAAGAACAACAGATCAATAACTCCCTAAGTGCATCAAGCCAATTAATAGCAACAAGTCAGGATGTGAGTAATCGTGATTTACTTAATGCATTAGAATTTAAGAATGATGAGATTCAAAAAGATCTCTCTGTCATTAAAGTTCATCTTAATGAGCTTTCTTCAAAAATAAAGTTGTCAACAACCAACCCATAAGTGTAAATCTATGCAATCATTCAAAAACATCATAGGTCTTTCAATTTTATTATTAGTTCACAACTCATCCTTTGCCACCCCAATTGAAATACCTTCTTTTCATGTAAAAAAAAAGACTAGATATTTTAGACCTATAAACACTCAAAAGGACTTCCAACGATCAGAACAACAAAAACATAGTTTACTTGATCAAATAGAAAAATCATTAAAATTAATTAACGGCAAAGAAATAAGTGAGCCAAAAAAAGAAATCAATCAACGTATTCCAATTTCTCCTAACCCAAAAGAGAATATTTCTTCAAAACCTGGTTCGTGTAACTCAAACATTAAAGAAAAATACGAAGCTTTCAAAAAAACAAATCCGACCATTACAAAAAAACTTCAAGTTCAGAATAAAACCACTACAAATTCATCTATAATATTCTCTCATGCTAACTTTAATGAGGCACTTCATAAGTTTGAATATTTAACTAGTAATGTTGATCAAGAGATTAATGACTTCAATAAACAACTTACTCAAAATTTTAAAACATTGAAATTAATAAGCCTCAGAGGAGAAAAAGAAGAAGCTGTCAATTTACTTCATTCAAACAATATAAATGATAAGGAGCGATTCTCTAAATTAGAGCAGATACAAAAAAACATTAAAAATCTAATGTACTCCTTTTTAAAAAACATACAAATTGCTTTCAAAGAGAATAAAAGTTTCTATATCGAGAATGAACAAAAAGAACGCTTATTGTTCATTCAATCAAATATAAAGCAAAATGATAATGATTTAGAAAAAATTAAAAAAAGAATAGATCTTCTTGATGTGAAAAAAAATCTATAATCATTAGCCTTGGTACACATAAGACCCTTCTTCATAAGTAATGAATGTATTTACATGCATTTTACGCACTCTATCAAGCATTTCCTTATGGGGGTGATGGTATTGATTATGGTATCCGGCACTAATGATAATATTATTTGGTTGGGATTCGCTAAGCCACTGATTTGATGAAGAGTACTTGCTTCCATGATGAGCAGCAACAAGTACATCAATGTGAGGTAAATGAACCCTTTTTAAAATTTTTTTCTCTATACTTTGATCTATATCACCTGGAATCAAAACAGAATGTTTTTTATTTGTAATCAATAATACACAAGAGTTTTTATTTTTAGCTTTCAAAATATTACTCATTGGGTGTAAAAATTGAAACTCGACCCCATCAGCACTCCAGTGGTCACCAGCACGACATAATGCATCGCCTTCAAAGCCACTTGTAATGACAGGTGCAGAATAATTTGATTGAATGGATGGAAGACCACCACGATGATCTAAATCCCAATGACTTATTATAATGCCGTCTAAATGATGCACACCATAATACTTCAATAAAGGCATAATGACTCTCCTTCCTGCTGATGGAGGGCCAGTATCATACAACCACGCATGCTTTTTAGTTTTGATTAATACGCTTAATCCTTGACCAACATTAAAGACAACCACACCAAATTGATCATTTTTTTGTGGAAGACGTTCTAGCGGTATAAAACCCCAAAATAATGGTAGTAATACGAATAAACCTAAATATTGTCTTTTAAATAACGTGATGGACCATAATGATAATTGTAAAACTAACAAAAATGTAAAACTTAAGCTCTTAGGCTCCCAAATAAACCCTTTTTCAAAGAAACTTAGCCCATAGATTAGCTTGTCTGCAAAATAAATCGGAATATTCCATGACCAAACTAGCCCAAAAAAATTTGTAATTAACGCAAAAAAAGATGACGGAAGAACGAGAATCTCCATAAATGGCACGGAAAATAAATTTGCAAAAATCGAATTAAGTGGCCATTTTTGAAAAAATAAAAGTGTTATTGGTATCATATTGAGGATTATCTTAATTGAAAATAAACGGGGGTTAAATAATTTTATTAAAATAACATTAAAAATCGCCCAATAAGACAACCATGATGAGAGTGAAAATAGAATTAGCGGATCGTATATGAGGTGTAGTAAAATTGTGTTAATAAACACCTTTAACAAAGAAAGCCTTGGATAAACCATTCTTACCGTTGTCATAATTCCTGCTCTAATTCCAGATATTGGCATGAATGCAATCATTATGTATCCCCACACTGAGATCATCCTTAAATATTTTGATTGCTTAAACTGTAGAGCAATCATACTTATATGAATTCCAGAAATTGCTAGCAAATGACTCGTTCCTGTTTTCTCGAACAGGATATTTAATTTTTGAATTGAAATTCTCTCTCCAAATAAAACGCCCTTAATGAGTTGACCAGCACTTTCATTTGGCATTTTATTAATGATTTCTAATCTTATATTTTTAATTCTTTCAAAATAAGATGCTTTATAATGAGTATAAATTTCATCAATTTGACCTTCGACTATGATAGGCCATGCCAAATAGGACATTCTTAAAAGTCCTTGGTTATATAACGCACAATATGGCCATAACTTAAGTCTTGCTCTATATGTTGAACCGACTTGAAGTGATTGTTTATTTCGATTATTTATTCGAAGGAATATTTTTGATGGTATTGAAAATTGAGTATGTGAATAGACTAAATACTCGTTTGTAGTTTTTGAAAAGACAGTAAAAGACACATCATGATATCCCGCGTGTGTCACAATCCATGCACTTTGGTATAATATGAGAAGGAATTTACTTAATACACGTAATAAACATACACCATAAAGAATAGACATCACATTAGGATATCCATTTGTAAATGTTACTGCATGACCGTAAAGATGTTTAACGTTCTCTTAAGACGGCCTCTAACTCATGAATTTGATCCCGGATTTTTGCAGCCTTCTCGAACTCTAATGCATCTGAATACGCAAGCATCTCTTTCTTCAGGTGTTTCATTTTCTTACCAACGTCGTAAGGACTAAGTTTCAAAAATTCAAACTTATCCTCCTCACTGAGTATTGTATCACCATCTGGATGTGAAATGGTTTGCTCAATATCAAGAATCTCTTCAATCTTTTTTTGAATCCCTTTGGGTGTTATTCCATGAGTTTTATTGAACTCCACTTGAATAACTCGCCTTCGATCCGTCTCATCAATAGCTCTTTTCATAGAGTCTGTCACCTTATCGGCATATAGAATAGCTTTGCCCTCTAGATGTCTTGCAGCTCGTCCAATCGTTTGTATTAAGCTAGAAGTTGAACGCAGAAACCCCTCTTTATCAGCATCTAAAATAGCAACTAATGAAACTTCTGGTAGATCCAATCCCTCTCTTAGTAAATTAATTCCAACTAAGACATCAATGACACCTTTTCTTAAATCCTTTAACAACTCTACCCTCTCAACCGTATCAATATCTGAATGAAGATACCTCACTTTAATTCCAACATCTCGATAATAATCTGAAATCTGTTCGGCCAGTCGCTTAGTTAAGGTGGTCACAATCACCCTTTGCGATTTTTTAATCCTTAAATTAATTTCTGACAAAAGATCATCAATTTGAGTACCAACTGGCCTGATCTCAATGATCGGATCAATTAAACCAGTTGGTCTAACGATTGCTTCTGTTGTTTCGTCAGTCAATTCATCTTCTATCTTGCCAGGTGTTGCAGAAACAAAAATGGTTTGATGTGTATGCTCTATGAATTCATCATATGATAGTGGGCGATTATCCAATGCAGAAGGTAAACGAAAACCATATTCTACTAAAGTTTCTTTCCGGGAGCGATCCCCACGAAACATACCTCTAATTTGTGGTAAAGTAGCATGAGATTCATCAATAAATATTAGGGCATCTTTCGATAAATAGTCTAATAATGTTGGAGGTGGCTCTCCTGGAAGGCGACCTGATAAATACCTAGAATAGTTTTCAATTCCAGTACAATAGCCAAGTTCTTGCATCATCTCTAAATCATATTGAGTACGTTGGTCTAACCTTTGATATTCCAAAAGTTTATTTTGCTCCTTAAGCTCGATCAGACGACTCGTTAGCTCATCCTTAATAGAAGATAAGGTCGCGTTAATTGTTTCGCGGGGAGTCACATAATGTGTTTTAGGATAGATAGTGAAACGGACAACATTTGCGAGAATGCTTCCGGTAAGCGGATCAAATCGCTCAAGCCGCTCTATTTCATCATCAAATAAATGAATACGAATTGCATCATTTTCGTGCTCTGCTGGAAACACATCAATGGTATCTCCTCTCACTCTGAAATTTCCTCGAGTAAGCACCATATCATTACGTGTATATTGCATGCTAGCTAACTTAGCTAAGAAGTCTCTTTGACTTAATCGATCTCCTACTGCTAAATGACAGATCATGGACATATATGCCTTTGGATCACCTAACCCATAAATTGCTGATACTGTCGCTACAATAATGGTATCACGCTTCTCAAGGATTGCTTTAGTAGCCGACAAACGCATCTGCTCTATGTGCTCATTGATTGAAGCATCTTTTTCTATAAAAGTATCTGAAGATACTACATATGCCTCAGGCTGATAATAATCATAATATGATACAAAGTATTCAACTGAATTATTTGGAAAAAATGATTTCATCTCGGCATATAATTGTGCTGCAAGTGTCTTATTATGTGCCATAATTAGTGCAGGTCTTTGAGCTTGCTCAATTACATTAGCCATAATGTATGTTTTACCACAACCCGTAACACCTAATAATTTTTGATATAACACACCTTCATCAATGAATTCACTTATTGCTTTAATGACCTCTGGTTGTTGGCCCGTCGGTTTAAAAGGTGCTTTTAATTTAAATTTTTCCTGCATATATATATTTTGGCACAATTGGACGCTAAAAAAAACTTGAATTAAATGAATCAATATCATAAATTATAGTTTTAACCATCCCTGTTTAATTATATGGAACTATCAAAACGACTTTCAGGAGTCGAACCCTCTGAATCTTTTTCAATTGCACACCGTTTATCTCAACTGAAAAAAGCAGGACACTCCATTATCCCTATGAATCTTGGAGAAGCAGAAATGGATACCCCATTAAATATCGCTTCTGCAGGTATTGAGGCCATCCATAATGGGTTTACTCGCTACACACCAATTGCAGGGACAATGCGACTCAAAAAGGCCATTATACATAAATTTCAAAGAGAGAATGGAATTGAATTTTCAAAATCAGAAGTTATGGTTAGTTCGGGAAGTAAGCAGTGCATTAGTAATGCTTTACTTGCATTACTCAACATTGGCGATGAGGTAATAATACCTGCCCCCTATTGGTCTCCATATCCAGATATGGTTAAAATAGCTGGTGGAAAACCTAAGATTGTTCATCCCAAAAATAAAAAATCCTTCAAATTATCTCCTGAAGACCTAAGAAAAGCCATTACTAGAAAAACAAAAATTCTTATTATAAATAGCCCATCTAACCCAACAGGGGTAATTTATTCAAAAGAAGAACTTCAAAAAATTGGAGAAGTTTTGAAAGAGTTTCCTTATGTATATATCATTAGTGATGATGTGTACGAGAAAGTACTCTGGACTGAACAACCCTTTTGTAACATGATGATGGCATGTCCTGACTTAAGAAGTCGTATCATTACCATCAACAGTGTATCTAAAAGTCATGCAATGACGGGCTGGCGTATCGGATTTGCTGGCGCGGATGAAAAAATCATTGAAGGTATGACAAAAATTCAATCACATACCTCGGCTTGTCCAAACTCCATAGCACAATATGCTGCTAGAGAAGCACTTGAATGTGATCAATCCATGATTATGGAACAATGTGATCAATATCAGGAGAACCATAATTTTGTTTTACAACGATTGGGGCAAATTGATGGTATTGAGATACAACCTGCTGATGGTACATTTTA
>NZIM01000009.1 GCA_002691585.1 Legionellales bacterium | reverse complement strand
GGTAGAGGCGCACTAACAGCATAAAGAGAGACAACATGGGTAAACCAAAAGAGCCACGCGCCAAGGCACCGCCTCGGTATGGCAATGGTACCCATCCACAACGCGCACCCAAGAACAACTATTTCGCAACGCTCATGTCCACACCAGAGGGCAGGGCGCTGCGTAAAGAGTGGTCTAAACGCCCCAGGAAGAACCCTGGGCGGCCTAAAGGTGTGCCGGATGGTTACAGAAAGAACACAATCGAACCTCTACGGCGAGAGCTGCGAGGCGAGGCAGAAAAGGTAGTCGAAGTAATGACAAAGAAGCTAGACGTTAATCCAGATGAGTACGCAACCGAGGCACTGGTAACAGCTGTCGAGATCATGCGGTCACCTGATGCAACCAGGGACAGGCTGTCGGCTGCGCGACTTGTATTAGACTTTACTAAGCAGAAGCCGGCATCAAAGTCAGAAATGGCTATCAGCCAGGCTGAGAGTTTCCTCGAAGGACTATTACAAGAAGAGCAAACCAATGGACAAAAAGCTGAGGCAAATCAGGAAGAGACTACACACTGATTTCGATTACTACGCAAAAGCTGCACTGAAGATTAGAACAAAGAGGGGCGAAGTCGCCCCTTTAGTTTTAAATGAAGCACAGAAGATCTTGAACGAGGCTGTCACCAGACAACTTGAGAGTGAAGGGAAGATAAGGATCATCATCTTGAAGGCTCGCCAGCAAGGCTTGTCAACATACGTTGGTGGACACCTGTACTTCACTGTGAGCCAAAACAAGGCTCGTAAAGCCATGGTTATTACACACCATGCAGACAGTACCAGGGCGCTGTTCGATATGACCAAGCGTTATCATCAGCATTGCCCTGACATTCTCAAACCATCAACTAAATACTCTTCAAGAAGGGAATTAACATTTGATGTTCTCGATAGTTCTTATGTCGTTGCCACAGCAGGTGGCGACGCGGTCGGTCGCGGCGAAACCCTTAGTTGCGTACACGCCTCGGAAATTGCGTTTTGGCCTAAGTCAACTGCGGATGAGACTTGGAACGGCCTTGTACAAGCAGTACCGAATACTAATGATACGAGTATATTTGTCGAGAGCACGGCGAACGGTGTAAACGGCGTCTTCTTTAACCTCTGGCGTGGTGCGGTGGCCGGCGAAAATGGTTTCGTGCCGGTGTTTATACCATGGTTTACAGATCCAGAGTACAGAGAGACTGTCACAGATACTTTCGAGCGTAGCCCGGAAGAACAAGAGCTGGCTGAAAAGCACGACTTAGATAACGAACAGCTCATGTTCCGCAGACGCAAGATTGCACAAAATGGTATCGACCTGTTTCGCCAGGAGTACCCATCGACACCAGATGAGGCTTTCCTGACGACAGGTCGTCCTGTTTTCAATCCAGATCAACTCGTAGACATCCTCGATGAGACAGCTGATGTCCAGGAGCGCCTGGCTTGGGAAGACGGTGAGTGGCGTAACCATTCACGCGGCGAACTTACAACATACATGAAACACGATGAAGGTGAGCGTTATGTCATTGGAGCTGATGTGGCAATGGGTGTGCGAAACGGCGACTGGTCTGTGGCGCAGGTTTTGGACAGCAAGAAGCGGCAGGTGGCTACTTGGCGAGGCCAAATACATCCAGATTATTATGCAGAAATACTCTATGCGCTGGGAACGTATTATAACGAGGCGCATATCATCGTTGAAAACAACGGTCATGGCATTCTTACGTGCACGCGACTAGGCAAAGACCTGGCGTACACCAACTTTTATACAGAGGTGCAGCATGACAAGATCACAGATCGTGAGACTGTAAAGCTGGGCTTTAGCACTACAGCTAAAACAAAGCCTCTTATTATTGACCAGCTCCGCGCAGCAATGCGTGAAGAAGAGCTGCTGTTGAATGATAAAACAACCATTAGAGAAATGATGACCTACATCGTAACTGAGAGTGGTGCGATGGAAGCAGAACCCAGCTGCTTCGATGACTGTGTCATGGCTCTAGCACTAGCTAATTACATTCATGAAGGTGCCTGGGAACCTGTAGAGATCCCGGATGAATTATATGTGGAAATGGTATAATGGATTATAAGCCTCTGAACGATGAAGAAGTCGTAAAGATTGTCGAGGACAACATCTCTCGATCTATCGGCTACTATGATAGCCAGCTGAGCCGAGAGCGTGAACTGACGCAGAAATACTACCAGGCAGAGCTACCTAAACCACAACACGATGGCAACTCTAAGTACGTAAGCCAAGATGTTTACGACAGTGTACAGTCGATGTCTGCGGCTCTCCTGGAGAGCATGGCAGCCGGTCAGAAGATCGTAAAGTTTGCGCCGCAAAACGCTGATGACGTTGTGATGGCCAACATTGCCAGCGAGTACACAGACTATGTGTGCTTCCGGCAGAATGACTTTTACTCTGTCGCCAGGGATGTGATCCACGATGGTCTGCTCGCTAGAGCCGGTCTGGCCAAAGTCTACTGGGATGAGCGCCTGGAATACGAGGTAGAGGAGTTCGCTGATCTTACTGAAGAAGAACTTGACATGCTGCTCACCCAGGACGGCGTTGAGCTTGAGGAAAGCGAAGCCAATTCGATTGGTCTTCTGTCAGGCACAATCAGCCGCGAGATGGACAAAAGCCAGGTGGTCATTGAATCAGTGCCGCCGGAAAACTTCATTATCGAGCCCCAGGCGAAATCACTGTCTACAGTGACCTTCATGGCGCACCGCGAGCGTAAGAGTATCACTGAGCTGCGCGAGATGGGTTACTCAGAGGATCTCATTGAGGAAATCGGTGACGATCACAGCGATGTAGAGCTAGAGACTGACCCAGAGATCCTGGCGAGGCATGAGGACATCGGCAGCGACCGTGGCTTCAATGCTAAAGGCTTCCAAGACCAGGTACGCACTGTCATGGTCTATGAGTGCTATATTCATATCGACCCGGACGGCAGCGGTATGGCCAGGCTGCACAAGGTATGTAAGGCCGGCAACGCGCTGCTGGATATGTATGAAGTAGACGATATACCGTTTGTTGCATTCGTCCCACTACCGATACCGCATGCCTTCTTTGGCTCTAACTTTGCCGAGAAAGTCGTATCGACACAGAATGCACGTACAGTATTGACCAGGTCGATCCTGGATCACGCTGTTATTACAAACAACCCACGCTACCTGGTAGCAAAGGGCTCACTCACAAACCCACGTGAAATGATCGATAATCGCCAGGGCGGCATCGTGAATGTAACCAGGGTAGATGGTGTAGCCCCAATGCCCCAGGCTGGCCTTAATCCGTTTGTATTCCAAACGCTGCAGCTGCTGGAAGAGCAAAACGAAGACACAACCGGCGTTAGCCGGCTCAGCCGTGGTATCGAGAAGGACGCCATATCAAAGCAGAACTCAGCCGCCATGGTCGAGCAGCTGGCGTCCATGTCACAACAGCGCCAAAAGATCGTAGCGCGTAACTTTGCAAATGGATTTGTAGCCCCATTGTTCCACAAAGTTTACCGCGAGATCCTGGCCAATGAGACCCAGGAACGTATCGTTCAGCTATCCGGTAACTTTGTACCGGTCGATCCTACGACCTGGGATGACAAGCGTGACGTAATTACTGAGCTGAAGTTGGGCTACGGCGAGCAAGACCGTGACGCACAGAAGTATTTAGCTTTACATGCAATGCTTAGCCAGGACGAAGCTCTGGCACCAATGTACGATGCCAAGAAGCGCTACAACGTGATGAAAACCATCATGGAAAAGCAGGGCATCCTAAACGTAGATGATTATCTGACGCCACCTGACCAGCTGCCGCCACCGCAACCAAATCCTGCACAAGAGATGCAGCAAGAGATGGCCATGAAGCAGCTGGAAATCAGCGAGCGTCAGACCGTAGTGGCTGAGATGAAGGCACAAAGCGATGCCGAGATCGCTCAGCTCAAACTGCAGCTTGAAGAGCTCAAAGCTCAGGCTGCACACGCGCTTCAGTCAGACAATATGGATCTGAAAGAGGCACAGTTCCAACACAAGAAGAAGATCGATGAAGGCGAGCTGGAGATCCTTAAAGTTACTGAGGATCGCCGGGGCATTGTCTCACCGACAGGATAACAAATGGATAAACAAGAAGAGCAAGCACTAGAAATGGGTGACGCAGCGCAGAAGCTGATTGCCGATCCCACTTTCACCGAAGTCGTAAACACCCTGGTCGAGGGTAGCTTTCAGCAATTCGTAAACTCGAAACCTGAGAGCCCACAAGACCGGGAACGTGCTTACAACGCATATCGTGGTCTGACGGACATTGTAGCTACATTACAACAGCGTGTAGCCGTCCGTGATCAGATCTTAGCAAACCGTGACAACAACGAAGAGGAATAGGTCTACCATGAGCGACCAACAAAACCCTCAGCAACTCGACTTAGCCTTAGATCCAATCACCGGCGAAGTCGATCCAACCGAAGCCATCTTAGCGCGGTGGGAAGACCCTGACGAAAAACAGGCATCTGAAGACCCCGAAGAGGCAACAGCCGACGTTACAGAAGAGACTAATGACGTTGAGCTGGATGATAGTGAAGAAATCCAAGACGATGATGATCTTGAAGACGATACCGACCTTGACGAAGATATTGAGGAAGACACTGAAGAGACAGAAGACGAAGACGATGGCGAAGAGGAAACCATTGAGTTATCCGATGACACCATGGTCGAAGTTGTAGTCTCTGGTGAAGCTCAACAAGTATCGGTAGGCGATCTCAAGAGACTTGCCGGCCAGGAGAAATCACTCACTCAAAAGTCTCAAGAAGTATCGAGACTACGCAAAGAAGCAGTAGAATCTAGTGAGAAATCACATCTCGTTCTTCAGAAACTAATCGAGAAAGCAGAAGCGGATTATAAACCATACGCTGACGTAGACATGCTAGTCGCATCCAAGACAATGTCCGATAACGACTTTGCTGCACTACGTAAAGAAGCCCAGCTGGCCAAAGCCAACCTGGATTTCTTAAAAGAAGAGGCTGATGGTTTCTATCGCGGTCTGCAGCAGCAGCAACAAAAGTCCATGCAAGAGGCGGCAACCGAGTGCGTAAAAACACTCCAGAACGAGCTGCCAAACTGGTCTAACCAGCTGTACAACGATATCCGCGCCTACGCGGTGTCTCAGGGACTACCCCAAGAACAAGTAGACACATACGTTGATCCTAACGTGATCATGCTTTTGAACAAAGCGCGTATGTTCGATGAGGGACGGAAGGTAGCAACTGTGAAGAAAAAGACACCAAAGAAGCGTGTTCTGAAGAGCAAGAAAGCCCCGGCTACACCAGCCCAAAGACGCAATGAAAAGACTGAACAAGTCAGGAAGCGTCTGCACAATTCGGTTAGCCAGGACAGGGATGATATTGCAGATTTGATTATGTCTCGTTGGGAAAACTAATTTGCCTAATGGAGATTAACTCATGGCAGTATTTACTACCTACGATCAAGTCGGTAAGGCTGAAGATGTCAGCAGTATTATAACCGATATTACGCCCACAGATGTGCCTTTTACTACCTCGATTAAATCCGAGAAAGTATCAGCGCGTGTATTTGAGTGGCAAGAAGATGCGCTCGCTGCGGCAGCCGACAATAAGCAAGTGGAAGGGGCTGCCTTTTCAGCTGGCACACAAACAGCCACAACCTTACGAACGAATAATACACAAATCCTAAGTAAGGTTTTCGAAGTGAGTGCGACCGCCGATGCTATTAAGGTTTATGGCCGAGCACGAGAGACCGCTCATCAACTTTCGAAAGTTCTGAAAGAGATAAAGCGCGATTTAGAATTTGCTTACGTCGGCCAGGACAACGCCAAAGTAACTGGCAATGCCACAACTGCACGTGAGATGGATTCAGCTATCCAGCAGATTTCTACAGACGTTGATGCCGGCGCAAACGCCACAGATGCATTAACAGAAGCGAAGCTCCTGGAGCTGGGCGAAGACTGTTACGATAACGGCAGTGATCCATCGATCTTCATGATCAAACCTGCGGATGCCACCATTGTTGCTAACTTTGCAGCATCATCTGGTCGCAACCGTGAGTTCGCTCAGACACGCTCACTGATCAACGTGATTGATCTGTACGTTAACTAAGGACAACTGGCGTACATTAAACTCTGTGAATTGCTGGAACACCCAAACAGATAATGCTGTGGGCAATCAGCAGCCAAGCCCCTATGGGGAAGGTTCAACGACTAGAGCTTAGCTCGTACACCTCAAGCGAGGTGGAAGCGCAGAGCACTGCAACCAGCAGTGATGATATAGTCTCATCTCATGGGAAACCATGAGCAGCCGAAAGGCGGTTTCAGCTTAGCGAGCTGAAGCGAAGATACTGCAGTCCATTTGGTGAGTACAAGATTGTACTTAACCGCCACATGAAGACAACGCATGCACTCCTCATTGATCCGTCAATGTGGCGTTCAGCTGTGTTGCGTCCGTTCTCACGTACTCTGCTGGGTAAGACCTCAGACGGCGATACACACGCCGTTGTGGGTGAATACTCGCTGAAGCACATGAACTACGGTGCAGATGGCATGATTTCTGGCTTGTCATAAGCCATAACTAATGGGTGGTACCCTGGAGTTTTGCTCTCCTTATCCAGGGTATCACCCTTATTTCCAAGGAGTTCTTTATGACTACAAAAGACATAACAAACCTGGTTGGTATCGATACCGACTTTGGTGAGGACGCTGACGGTTTATTCCGTAAACACTCACAGAACATCAGCCAGGCATTCATGGACGATGTCCGGGATGCACGTAACGCTAGTGCAAATGAGCGCATTGGTAACTTCCAGCGCGTAGCATCAATACCCACCATCGTCATCGAGAAGTGGATGCGTGAGGGCTTTAACATCTATGACCCAAACGTAAACGGTAAAGAGATCATCAAGCGTCTAAAGGCTGAGAACCTCGATGGTTTCCTGACAACAGATAAGAGCATTTAGATGGCTTACTCGGGATCAAAGAAGTTTAGCAAAAAGGTCGGTAATAAGACCGTTCGATACGGCGCAAAGGGTTACTCAATAGCGCCTGGTACATCCAAAGGCGACAGTTATTGCGCCAGGTCAGCCGGGCAGATGAAGAAACACCCGAAAGCAGCTGCAAACCCTAATTCACCACTACGCCTGTCCAGGAAGAAATGGAAATGTAGCGGTAAGAAATCACGGAGATCATGATGCCAAATGTTATGGGAAAGAAATACCCCTACACTAAAGCTGGTAAAGCTGCCGCAAAGAAGGCCGCTACAAAAGTTGTCAAGAAGACTAAAAGCAAAACCAAGAAGGGATATGCGTGATGCCACATGCAAAGCCAGGACTTTATGCAAACATCCATCACAAGAGACAACGGATTAAAGCCGGCAGTGGTGAGAAGATGCGTAGCCCCGGTGCCAAAGGCGCACCTACAGCTAAAGCATTTACCAAAGCAGCCAAGACTGCAAAGAAGCCAGCAAAGAAGAAAACCAGAAGGACGTAAGCTATGAACTACGGTGATTTGAAGACCCACTTCGATGCCTTGCTAAACCGGTCGGATATCACAGCAGCTCTTACGACCATATTTGTTGACCAGGGTATTGCACGTATCCAGCGCCAGCTGCGTACACCTCTTAACGAAAGCAAGACAACATACAACGTAACAGGATCTACCCCAAGCATCACACTGCCCACTGATTTCCTGGAGATCATCAGTCTGTATGCGAATGAGTATGAGCTGCAACGTATTACCATGAAAGAATACCGCAAGCTGCAACAGTCAGCTCAGCAGGGTAAGCCACGCTACTTTGTCAGAGAGCAGCAAAACCTGCTTTTGTGGCCAACGCCCACCACCGGCGACATTGTGCTTTACTATTACGCTGAGTTTCCAGCCCTGGTGAATAATACCGACACTAATAACCTTACTTTGGTGGCCAGCGATCTCATCACTTACGCAGCTCTAACTTTTGCAGCTGACTACTTTCTCGATGAGAGAGCCCAGCTATTCGAAACAAAGTACCTGCAGTTTCTTAGTGAAATCCAGGAGCAAGCAAACGACCAGGAGCTCAATGGTGGCACTCAGCAGATCCTACCGGCTTACCAGTATGGAGATTACTAAATGGCAGCAACCACCAGTTTCTTTACGTCATCCGGGGTATCCTCAACACTACAGACCACATTTGCTCAATCTGTAGCTCAAGCTGAATCGGCTCAAGCAGCTGCTGAAGCAGCGCGTGACTTAGCACTTCAATATAAGACAGCCGCTGAGAACGCTAGAGATACTGCCAATACTCACGCAGGTAACGCGCAGTCAGATGCAGGGGCGGCAAGCACATCTGCAAGTAATGCAGGTGACCATGAGGCAGATGCCCTCAAGATCGCATCGACTGCCCACAACTCTCAATACACCTTGAGCGATGGTGCGACTGGTTTCTCATCACT
>NZIM01000008.1 GCA_002691585.1 Legionellales bacterium | reverse complement strand
TACAAGTGGTCTAACAAAAGATCAGATCAAAAAGCTTGAGCTCAAGGCATCAGATAAAAAGAGTGGTATGATCATTGCTCCAAATTTTGCATTGGGCGCAATCTTGATGATGAAATTTTCAAAAGTTGCAAAAGATTTTTTTCCAAGTGTCGAAATTGTTGAGGGCCATCATCCTCAAAAAAAAGATATTCCTTCTGGTACAGCGCGGATGACCGCCGATTTAATAGGGAAAGATGTAAAAATTCATTCACGTCGACAGCCTGGGTTAATTGCAGAGCAAGCAGTCTATTTTGGTGGGTTTGGAGAATCATTAACAATTAAACACGCTACCACAGATCGTAGTTGTTTTATGCCAGGCATCGTCTTTGCCGTTAAGAAGGTGCTGCAAATTCAGTCACTGATTATTGGCCTTGAGCCATTGATTGATGGGGAAAATGTTTAAGGTCTTGCTTACAGGCCAAATTGCATCCGGTAAGACCACAGTACTGAACCAATTCAGTGCATTAGGTGTGTATACTATTAATGCGGATAAAGTGGTGAAACAGCTTTTATCTCAGCCAAAAAATAACGCATTACTGATGCAAAAAGCACCAGACTGTTTCGATATAAATGGATTGAACCGCGAGATTCTACGTAAAAAGTTTTTTTCTGATCATGCCTTTGCACGTTCATTTCAAGATTGGATACATCCATTGGTGTATAGTGATATCAACATGCAATTGGAAAGTGTAAGGAATTATCCGTATGTTGTAATTGAAATGCCCCTCGTTCCATCCCCTGAAATTTACGATAGACTATGCTTGGTAAGAGCAGCAGATGACGTGTGTTGTGCGAGATTAAGAAAACGCTGGAAGGGTGATTTGTTTTCTGAGGTAAAACAGTTATCTACAAAGTGGGAAAATGTTTCATACGATGATTTAATCACCAATGATGGTTCACATGATGACTTAATAAAACAAGTTGAAAATCTTCACAATTATTATCAATATAACAATATTGGTTGATTTACACTATACTAATGGGAGTTAGGAGGAAAGACATGATTGCTTTTATGGAAAATTTAAAAAATTGGTCGCTATGGTTAAGAGGAGTATTCATTCTGATTCTAGGTGTTGCTACTTATTATTTATTGTCATACGTTGTATTTTTGATTGCATTTGTTCAATTTGTAATTAAATTTGTGATGGGGCATCCGAATCAATACATATCAAGTTTCGGGCATGCTATTACAGATTATATTACCAAGTCAATGGAATATATGACATTTGCAAGTGATGAGCCACCAGCACCATTTGATCAGATTGTAATGGATACAAAGAAAAAGGCTAAAACAAGTGCAAAGAAAAGTTGATGTGGTTGTTGGATTGATCATGAATGATCAATCCAAAGTACTCTCTCAGCTTCGCAAAAAAGGAACTCATCTTGGTGGATATTGGGAGTTTCCTGGCGGAAAAGTTGAGTCTGGGGAGACAAAACAACAAGCTGTTATCCGAGAATTAGCTGAGGAAATTGGCGTAGATGTTCGGGCTGTTAAACGTTTAGGTCTTATTGAGCATGAGTATAAAGATCGCTTGGTTCGATTATCTGTTTACAAAGTAAATGATTACTATGGTAGGCCTTGGGCTAGAGAAGATGGCACCGAGCTAGAGTGGTTAACACCTAGAGAGTTGTTAACTTTAAAATGTTTGCCAACATGTCAAAAAATCACTCAGAAATGGTTAGCACCTACTAAGTGTGAGGTATTACATTTAGCTTGATGGATTCCAATATCTATAGCTAAAAATATCAAGCACTGATGGAGATGTAGCTTCTAATGCTACATCTTTATTGACTGTGTTCTCGGTCTTTTCTTCAAAATCCTTAGATTCTTTACTCTCTATTCCAAATTCTTTAAATGTAATCTCAATGCCCTTGAATATCACTTCAAATCCTGAATAAAGTTGTGTCATTAAGGTAACTGTCGAGGCAGCCATCAATAATGCATTAGGAAAGAATGGCATAATAATATAGGCAATGTTTATTAAACTGAATAATATTCCTGCAATGATCATTTGATTGAAGACCAGCTTCTTCATGGTATCAATGAATTCATCTTCTGTTTGAGCACCGCATGCATAGTTTGTCCAATGTATGCAGGAGGATATTAATGTTATTAATAATCCAATTGCGCAATGTAGTACCATGATCTCAAAAACCATTGAGTTCGCAAACGCTAATGAAAATTGGTTATAGCTTAGCCAAAATGCAAAGTTATAGGATAAATTGATTGAAAAAATATAGTAGAGTGATTGAGTAATAAGTGAAAAGGTCATATACGTTAAACCAAATACTCCGAGCAGGTGCCAGATACGGTATTTATCCTGATACATAAAATATGTGATTTCAGCACAATAACGAAGTTTATCAATAAATGAAAAGATATTCTTTTCTGAAGACTGAATCCGGTGATGAATAAAATCCAGACTGAGAAGGTCGCAGAATGTTTTTACAAGATTGAAGCATGCTAATAATGCGACCTCAAATACCCTTAGAAAGATTCTAATTGGAATGTCATATGCAAATATTAAAATAAGATGTACGAGTGATTTTTCAAAAGAGTGTGAAAGTTCGTTAAGGTTTTTTTGGGTTGGTGCAGCAATGAGCTTTTTGATGACAAGTAACGGCCATAATAACATCATGAGTAGTGATGCAATAAAGCTCTTATCATTTTTATCGCGATAAAAATCATACGCAATCAAAACGAATTTGAAACAAAATGACATGGTCCCTATTAAGGCTACAGTACCTAAGTGAGCTTGAACAAATGGGGTAAGTACCAATAGGTTTAAACCTAAGATCATCAAGGTTCCATAGATGAATGCATCAATGGGATATTTTTCAATGAAGCTCATGCTTCTAACAAGAAAGCTATCGTCACCACGATCATACGTATTATGGATGAGAATAATAAAGTTCGTAATCATAATGGATGCAGCAAATGCAAACAAAAATGTAGAAACATGAGCATTTAGAAGTGCTGTTGCAATATAGATACTTAATTCATGAATGAAGTTAGGTATGAAGGAAACATAAAAAGAGCACATGCTTAACACAAAACAAACAAGACCAAAAGTAATAACGATTGGATGTTTTAATCCTGTCTTATAATAAAACTCATTTAACTCCATAAAAATCTTTTCAGCTTGAATAATAGGGTTTCTTTTAAACGCCTCCGTGATGCTGATACCGTGAGGTAGAAAGTATACTCCAGCCATTAAAAATAATATGCTAATGCATCCAATGGAGTTGATCGCTATTGTACTTGTAATGCCGAAGATAGCCGTTAAAATGGTGAAGGCGTTTGAAATGATACTGAAATCCAAATAAAAAATTGCACCCATTGCGATGGTGAAAATTGCAACTGAGATTGAGTTTTCAAGCCAATGCTCATTTATCTCATCATGTTCGTTCTCATTTGAAGCAGTTGCATTAATGCTGTTTAAAAGCCGTTCTGTAAAACACGCGATAGACACAAGAATCATCAAGGCCATGGTGTTAGATACATTTAATATTGCAGATAGACCATACACGATGAATTTTAATGAATTGAATTGAATTTCAATGTATAGTGCCCCAGCCACAATACATAGAAATAAAGCAAATAAAAGGGGATTTTGAAAAACTGTTTTGATATGCCGCCATGAATAGTTGTCTTCTGGTTGAATGAAAAGTCTCGTTCTTTTTAGAAGATCAAAGGAAGGCTCCTCATCTTCTTGAATGGTTTGACTGGGGCTAATATGTTCAAAAACTGCTGTTAACATAAGGTATGTAAATAGTGTCATTATCATGACGATTGAGCTTAAAGCAGTTGGAGACAAATACGCAAAAAATTGACCAAGGTACATTGATATCGGGTTAATTGGCACAATTAGATTTAAGAAGATTAAAACGATGGTTAGCATGGTGATGCTTCGTTTTAAGTAACAGATAACAACGTCCAAACGGTTATCGGAATGTTCTGGTGTGAGGTTAAGAACTGATGCTAGGAAGATCAATGACGCAAATGATAATGAAGTGTACATTGTCATTGGTGCCGCTGTAAAAAGGTATATAAACCAGCTTCCAATAGCGCTTGATTGCAATAATAAAAATATCCATGGAGATGCAATTAACAATGTTACAAATAAAACCGTTTGGACTGAGATACCGATTAAGGGTAGTTTGCGATGGTGCCAATTGGGCTCTAGTTGACTCTTTGTATCACTTTCGTTCAATAAGATCTCATCAGATTCCTCATATGCATTGTAACTCAAGCCTTGAACTATACCTGCCGGAGTTCTATTTGATAATCTATATATGTGTCCAACTTCGTGTAAATCCTTGATCGAAATTGAATCGTTATTAGCTGGTATATCAAGCGCCTTAATCTGCTCTTTGAGTTCAAATTCATCGACGTGCTTTAGGCAGAACTTCAACACATCGTTAACGCGTTGAAAAGTGAAATGGTAACTTCGAAGTTCGGATTCACATTCTTGTAAGGTGTCACGGATAAGTTCCGATAATTGAATTTTGAAAGCAAGTAACGATTTAGAGCTAAGTGATTCTGGGCTCTCTAATGCTTCAATCTCACTTTGTAGCTGAGAAAGTTTTGCAATAGCCGTTTTTTGATCGTTTTTTAAAGAGTCTATTTGAAAAAAACGAAGCTTTGTTGTCCCGATTTCCCAAACTAACTCATCTTTTAAAGCGGCATAGCCATTAATGTCGTTTTGACAATGTTTTATCAAACCTAATCGTTGATATCTTTTGAGAAGAGTTGTGTTCCCTGAATCATATTTTATATAGAAATCTCTTCTGGAAGTGCCGTTGTTATGCTGATCTGAAAACCAATATTTTTTTTCCATTGCTACATATTACAATATTGGCAGCGAAAAAGAAATTTTTTCTTGAATATGCTTAGTATTTAAACGTATTATGTAGACTTAACAAAGGTTACAAATATGTCAAAACAAGATGCTTATGATTCCTCAAATATTAAAGTTTTAAAAGGTTTAGAAGCTGTAATAAAGCGGCCTGGAATGTATATCGGTGATACGGATGATGGAACCGGTTTACATCATATGGTATTCGAGGTCATCGATAACTCCATCGATGAAGCATTGGCAGGATATTGTGATACTATCTCAGTTACTGTACATCCTGATGACTCAGTGACAGTTCGTGATAATGGCCGAGGTATTCCAGTCGATATTCACCCAGAGGAAAAGCGCTCTGCAGCTGAGGTGATCATGACTGTTTTGCACGCAGGGGGTAAGTTTGATGCTGACTCATATAAAACTCCAGGTGGATTGCACGGTGTTGGGGTGTCTGTAGTGAACGCATTATCAGAAGTATTGAATTTAACCATCTATAAAAATAACAAAATATATACACAACAATATTCAAATGGTGCACCAAACGCTCCACTATCAGCTACTGGAGAGACAACTGAAACGGGTACGCAGGTACACTTTAAGCCTTCCAGAAATATTTTTTCTACCACTGAAATGTCATCCGCTATTTTAGTAAAACGTCTAAGAGAGCTCGCTTTTTTGAACGCAGGAATAAAGATTTCTCTTGAGGATGAGCGGGCAGAGAAACATTGGGATTTTCATTATGATGGTGGGGTAAGAGAATTCATCGAATACCTTAATCAAAATAAAACAGTACTTGGTTCAAAACCGATTTATTTTAAATCTGAGAAAGGTGAGATTCGTATTGAAGTTGGGATGCAGTGGAATGATGGTTTCCAAGAAAATATTTATTGCTTCACTAACAATATTCCGCAGCCTGATGGTGGAACCCACCTTGCTGGTTATAAAGCAGCCTTAACTCGTGCATTTAACAAATACATTGAAGAAATTGGTTTAAATAAGAAGCTAAAAATTGCTCTGACTGGTGAAGACATACGAGAAGGTTTAAGTTGTGTATTATCAATTTTCATGCATGATCCAAAGTTTTCCTCACAGACCAAACATAAGCTTGTTTCTTCAGATGTTAGACCCATCGTAGAGTCGTTAACAACTCAATACCTCAATGATTTTTTGTTGGAGAATCCCCAAGACGCAAAATTATTGGCTTCTAAAGTCATCGATGCTGCTTCAGCGAGAGAAGCTGCTCGTAAAGCAAGAGAGATGACGCGAAGAAAAACAGTGCTTGATGTCGCGAACTTGCCAGGTAAATTAGCTGATTGTCAGGAGAGTGACCCTAGTAAGTGTGAGATTTACTTGGTTGAGGGTGATTCAGCGGGAGGATCAGCAAAACAGGGGCGAGATAGAAAATTTCAAGCTATTTTACCATTACGTGGTAAAATTCTTAATGTTGAAAAAGCACGATTTGATAAAATGCTTTCATCTGCTGAAATTGGAACTTTAATCTCTGCTTTAGGATGCGGTATTGGACGAGAGGGTTATAATCCAGATAACCTCCGGTACCATCGAATCGTACTCATGACAGATGCTGATGTTGATGGAGCGCATATCAGAACATTACTCCTGACTTTTTTCTACCGACAAATGCCAGAATTGGTGGAACGTGGCCATTTATACATTGCACAACCACCGTTGTACAAGGTGAAACAAGGTAAAAAAGAAACGTACATCAGAGATGATGCAGGTTTAAATGATTATTTATTGGAAGCTGCGGCGAAAGACGTTGTGTGTTATCCAGACAGAGAGAAGCCTCCAATGACTAATGAGTCATTTCAGGAATTATTTAAGTTATATCAATCTGCAGTCATTGCACAAGAGAAAGTGCATTCAAGATACCCATCTACCTTTTTAAAGATGTTACATATTTTTCCTGAAGTTCTAGAAAAGGACATTAATGATCGAGCGTTCTTTGAACAATGGTCTAAAGACGTTACAGATCGAATGAAACCAACACGTCTTGATCCTCGTGAGCCACTGGTTGTTGTTACAATAGAAGATCCTGTGGTTGATGAAAATGGCGAGGAAGAATCCCTTACCCTTTCCGTTGTTTCAACACATCATGGTTCAGAGGAAAAACATGTACTTCATCCAGAATTCTTTTTATCTGATACCTACTTAAAGACAATGGCTTTTGCAAAGGAAATTAAAGATCAATTTAAGTCTGGTGCTTATTTGGAGTTTAATCAGCAAGAGACTCCAATGGATAGTATTCCTGAAGCGTTCAGCAAGTTGTTACAGCTTGTCCAAAAAGGGCTAACCATTCAAAGGTATAAAGGTCTTGGTGAAATGATGCCGTTACAACTTTGGGAAACGACCATGTCACCAGAAAATAGGAAAATGCTTCAAGTAAAAGTTGGAGATGCTATGGAGGCTGATCGAATCTTTACAACGTTGATGGGTGATCATGTGGAGCCAAGAAAAAACTTTATTGAAGAAAATGCACTATTAGCGGATAACATCGATATTTAATATCAAGCGTAGTGTTCTTTTGCTAAATCAACGTAATGCGTTGCACTTAGTGCAATATAAGCTATCTCTTCTTGTGTAAGGGCCCTTCTTTCTTTACATGGACTTCCAAAATAAAGATGACCTGATCGTAGAACTTGACCTTGACTCACTAACGAATTTGCACCAATAATTACATTTTCTTCAATATGAGCATCATCCATAATGGTGCTCCCCATTCCAATCAATACATTGTCTTCACTGGTACAGGCGTGCAAAATTACGCCATGTCCAACAGTCACATTATCTCCAACATATGTGCCTCTCCCGGAAGGAGGTGTTAATGTGCTACTTGCACAATGAATGATACAGCCATCTTGAATGTTTGTACCTTTTCCAATGATGATTTCGTGTACATCACCCCTTAAAACACACATTGGCCAGATTGAAGTATCTGCACCAATGATACATTGGCCAATGATGAGGGCTGTTTCGTCAATATATGCTTTTTTATCAATTTCTGGCTTAAATGTTTTAAATGTCCTAATCATCTTTTGATGATAGACGATTTATTTAAGCCATGCATCCTGTTATCCTGATTGGTATGACACAAGATGAGTTAAAGCAGTTTGTAGCACGCGAAGTAGTGAATTACATCTTACCCAATGAAGTTTTAGGTTTAGGTGCAGGTTCCACAGTAGAGCATTTAATTCGAGAGATAGCTAAACAACAAGTTGAAATAAAGGGCGTTGTAGTCTGTTCAGAGAGCGCACGATTAGTTGCAATTAAAGAAGGACTTGAGGTTTTTACATTAAGTCAGGTAGGGCGGCTTTCGCTTTACATTGATGGTGCTGATGAGGTGGATGCATCTCTTTGTTGTTTAAAAGGTGGCGGAGGTGCTGCTACATTGGAAAAAATCACAGCGAGTGTTTCAGATCGGTTTATATGTATAGTGGATGAATCGAAATTATCATCACGATTGGGTAAGAAAGCACCTGTATCGATCGAGGTGATAAAGCAGGCAAGAAGTGCTGTTTCTCGAGTATGTGTGGGCTTAGGTGGAAGGCCAGTTTATCGTGAGGGTTTTGTCTCCCAGCACGGTAATGACATCATAGATGTTTACGATTTACCCTTAAGTCAACCCATTGCATTAGAGGAGAAACTGAACAATATACCGGGCGTTGTTGGTCATGGATTATTTGCAATATTACGTCCTCACTCATTATTATTAGCATCATCCAAAGGCATTAAGACCATTAATCAATGACAATGATCTCTTTGAGTGTGATGTCATGAGAATATCCAATGGATTCATTGATTTGTTGAAAGGGTGAAATGATACCAACCGTATTACAAGACCTAGATATCGTTCGATCATAATATCCCGATCCTCTCCCTAATCTTTGGTGTTTTATATCAACTCCTAGGCATGGAACAATGATACAGTCTAAGCTTTTCACATTCATTGTTTTTGTTGATGATGGTACCCAGCATTTATGCCTAAAGATAAGCGGCTCATTTAACTTCCATTCAGCAAAAGACAAAGTGTTTTTCTCATTTGGGATAGGTAGGTAGATCTTTTTTTTGTTTTTTACAAAAAGTTTGAGTAGATTTTCAATATCAATCTCTGGCTTCAATGCCTTGTAACAACCAATGTGTTGAGCCTTTTGAAAGATCGGAGAGGTGAATATGGATAGAGCTTCGACTTGAGTTAGAGTGTGTGAGGAGTGGTTAATGATTTGTTTACGGTATTTATCTTTGATGGTGTCTGAGTGGTTCATTTAGTTTGACTCTTGAATTGAGTTTTTTCAAGTGGGGTGTCACAAGTCCTCATCAGGCTCCCTAGTAATACTAAGTATGTCAACAGATCAACAAAGCCGACGCCCCAAACTGATGAGTGTTGATTCAGAGTGTACACCAAATAAACCCCCACAGACATTTATATTGTACAATTTTTTTCGATAAAAGTGAAGAGTTGTGGACGATTTTTTAGTTTAGGGTTAAAATAGATAATATGAGGGATGAAATTAGAAGTCGTATAAAGGCTTTGTCCAAAAAAGCAAACCATGACGCGTTAATCATTATTGATGGTGCATCGCATAAGCTACGAAACCATGATGTGACTTATACGTTTTATCAGTCGAGTGATTTCATGTATTTATCAGGCTGGCTGCAACCAAATGCAAGGCTGTTAATTTATGTTGGAGATGACGTGCAATCTACTCTTTTTTGTGAGCCATCCAATGCTGAAATAGAGCGCTGGGAGGGTGTTCGTCTTTCACCAGATGAGATTCTTGCAAAAGGCCACGCTGATAAAGTATTAACAACGGATGAGTATGATGCTCATTTGAAAAAATTATTGACTAAGGCAAAGCATATTTACTTTCCTTTTTCTGCGTTTGACCAGTATAACGATCTTATTTCAAACTATCTAAATGAAATAGCAGGTAAACGAGTATCTAGGATTACTCCTACAATAAATGATTTAAATACTCTTGTTGGGCCTTTACGATTAATTAAATCAAATCAAGAAATTGAGAGAATGCGTCATGCTGCAGAAATTAGTGCTAAAGCCCATATGATGTTAATGCAAGAAGCTAAACCCGGACTAAAAGAATATCAATTAGCTGCAGATTTTGAATATTATTGCAAGTATCATGGCTGTCCACATTTGGCATATGATTCAATTGTTGCCTCTGGTAAGAATGCATGTATTTTACATTATACAAGCACGCTAGATACTCTTAAAGAAGGTGATTTAATTCTAGTAGATGCTGGAGGAGAGTACCAAGGCTATGCCTCAGATATATCTAGAACATTCCCAGTCTCAGGTCGATTTTCAGAGGCTCAAAAGTCTCTTTATAATGTTGTATTAGACGCCCAGTCTCAAGTGATTAAAGCCATTAAGCCAGGAGTAACAATCCCGTATCTTCAATCCGTTGCAAAAAAATATTTATTTGAGGGATTAAAGGCACTTGGAATGATTCAAAACTTTAAGGAAAGTCATATCAGCCATTATTATTTTCATGGTGTCAGTCATTGGCTAGGCTTAGATGTTCATGATGCATGCCCCTATCTTGGGGAGGATGAGAAGCCTCTTGTATTAGAGCCTGGTATGACCTTGACAGTTGAGCCAGGGCTTTATTTTGGTGACCATCTTGATACGGTTCATTCAGATTTCCATCATCTTGGTATTCGTATTGAGGACGATATTGTAGTCACAGAGGATGGGGCCGATGTGTTATCAAAAGATTGCCCAAAGCAAACTCATGAGATAGAGGAGATTATGTCAGTATGAAAACAGTCTTTGTAGTTGGTGGAGGGTTCCCAGGACTGGTATCAGCATTAGCCATTGCGTCTATGGGTATTAAAGTTCGATTATTTGATGTCAAAGAGAGCTTGCTCGATTCTCAAGTACATGTGCACAAGCCAATCGTCATCAATGCATCAAGTTGGCGATTACTTTCAACATTAAACATCACCAGCCAATTGATTGAAAAAGCTTTTCCCTTGGAAAAGATGCATGTGATTCGTCAAGATTGGGCAAAATTTTCATTTAATGCTGATGGTGATCGGTTCCCATATTTAGGATATGTTGTTTTGGGTGTAGATTTACAAAATGTCCTAGGGCAAGCGGTAATGAATCATCCTAATATTGAGTGCCATCTTGGTACAAAGATCAGCACGCTTTCTTTAAAGCCACGCCCTAAGGTTTCGGTGGGTAAGAAATCATATGTTGGGGATCTTATTATAGCTACAGACGGTTTTAATTCCTGGTGTAGGAAAAATCAAAAGATGGAATATGAACAAAAGCAATGGAATAAAAAAGCATTAATTTTGCCTACAGTATTAAACCATCCATTATCTGATGCTTATCTAAGATTTGTTGATTTTGGCACGGTGGCATGTATTCCATCTGCGAACGGTTATCATCAAATTATTATGACAGCTGATGATACACACCCTATGTTTGAATATGAATTAGCGCATCTAGAGAGTGTTGTTAAAGAATTATTAAAGGATATTGTCATTATTAATCATTGCGAGGCTCCAAAAGTTTTTGAACTTGGACAAGGTGTTGCACCAAAAGTCGCAATTCCAGGGATGGTTTTAATTGGGGATGCTGGTTTTGCGATTCCACCAGTTGGAGCTCAAGGATTGAATTTGGCCTTTTATGATATTGGAGTGTTGGCTGATACCATTGCTGAGAGTTTATCTACTCAGCAACAAATGTATAGTCCTAAGCTAGCAGAGCGCTTTAATAGCATTGTAATGCCACATCACCATACACTTTTAAAACGCGTTAGCCAACTTGTGAATTTATTTAACTTGCAAAACCCGATTTTAAAATTAGGACATGGTGTTGGATTATGGTTAATGGAAAAGGTTTCACCATTTAAGCACCACATTGCAGAATTCGGAATGGGAATTCGATATCCTGTGCCAGCATTACTGCGTGGAAGAAATCCAGATATACATTTGAGAGTTGCAACCGATGAATGATTTAAAACATGACATTCTAATAATTGGAGCAGGTGTTGTTGGGTTAACTTCGGCGATCTCCTTACATTTGAAAGGATTTTCAGTGGGTGTTATTACAAACCGTCCAGTGAATCAAAAAAACTCTAAAACATTATCACCGGTTGTGTATGCTTTGAATCGACCTTCTGAAGAGTTCCTCAAAAAGCTTAAATTATGGGATAACCTAGAGGCAAAAGATTATGACCATGTGCTCATATGGGATAGCTTTCATAAAGAAGAGGTATTATTTTCTGGTACAGATTGCGCTGAACCAAACCTTGGACACATTGTTGAAGATCAAAAGCTCATGTTTAGCTGTTTGAAAAGTATTAAGCAATACAAAATACCAATTTATATTGATGAAACATTGTCAGCTATTAAGGATTCCAAAACACACAAAATCATCCAGGCTGAAAAAAAAACATATAGCGCGAAGCTTATAATTGGTGCAGATGGTAAACAGTCCTGGTTAAGGGAGCAACTTAAGTTAGGGTATGTGGCAGATGATTATGGTCAAACAGCACTTGTAGGGCTCATAAAGCATCAAAGTCCTCATTTTAATACTGCGAGGCAACGTTTTTTACCAAATGCAACCATCGCCCTATTACCGACCAAGGATCCATTACACTCGGCGATGATTTGGTCTCTACCCAGTGATGAAGCTGGCGAATTAAAGAAAGACAATAAAAAAACGTTTGCAAATCATTTAGAAACCTATTGGCATGGTCGTATGGGTAAAATGAGTCTCGAAAGTACATTAATGCACTACGAACTAAGTTCACTTCATGCCAGGAAATATGGTACACCAGGTGCCATTATTTTAGGAGATGCTGCTCATGTTATTCATCCTCTCGCAGGCCAAGGTCTTAACTTAGGGTTGGCAGATGTGATGACGTTAGCTGAGATGGCGGGCCAATTTGATCTTTCATCAAAAGCATTGTTAGAGGCGTATACTGAAAAAAGACATTTAGATAATATTGCGACGTTGAAAGCCATGGACTTTTTTCAACTTCTCTTTTGGCCAAAACACCCGCTGGCTGTTCGTATGAGGGCTGTAGGTATGCGAGTCCTTGATGCTCTAACACCATTAAAACGCCAAATTTCATTGTTTGCTTTGGGATATCGTCCTGATGTATCATTTTTAGAGTCATTATTAGAACGTTTAAAAAAGTGAAATAACATGCACAATAAGTACCCATTCACACGGTTAAGGCGTGGACGCCAAGCAAGTTGGTCTCGTTTACTGGTTAAAGAGCATCATCTTACCCCGAGTAATCTTATTTTACCTTTATTTGTTGAAGAAGGTGATGGCGAACCTTCTGCAATTGAATCCATGCCAGATTGTTTTAATTACAGTATCAAATACATTATCAATAAAGCACAAGAGGCTGAAGCTCTTGGGATCCCTGCCATTGCATTATTCCCTAAAATAGCGTTATCAAAAAAAACTGAGGATGGGATAGAAGCTATCAATCCAGATAATTTGATATGCCGCACAATTAGAGCCATAAAAGAACAAAAACTAAATATTGGTGTTATTGCTGATGTTGCATTGGATCCTTATACCAGTCATGGTCAGGATGGTATTGTGAAAAATGGTAATGTGGATAACGATATAACCCTAGAACAATTAAAAAAACAAGCCATAGTACTTGCAAAAGCCGGTGCGGATATTGTCGCTCCATCAGATATGATGGATGGCAGAATTGGAGCCATTCGATGTGCTCTTGAGGAAGAAGGATTTAAGAATATTATCATTCTCTCCTATGCTGCAAAGTATGCTTCTAAATTTTATGGGCCATTTAGAGATGCTATTGGCTCTACGAAGCAGTTGGGAGCGCAGAATAAGTCAACGTATCAAATGGATCCTGCAAATACAAAAGAAGCTTTATCTGAAGTAACAATGGATATTCAAGAAGGTGCCGATTGGTTAATGATCAAACCAGGTATGCCTTACTTAGATATCATTAAGTTGGTGAGCGATCATGTAAATGTTCCCTTATTTGCCTATCAAGTAAGTGGGGAATACACAATGCTCCATGAATTAGCAAAAAAATCACATCAAGATTTTATTCCACTTATGTTAGAAGCATTACTAAGTTTTAAACGCGCTGGTGCGGATGCTATTTTTTGTTATGCTGCGATTGAGATAGCTAAAGAATTAAGGTAATATTTTTTGCACATTCTGTGTTTTCATATCAATAATATAACGTTCATGACCTGCAAATTTTAAAAAAAGTACATCACTTTTCTCCATAGTTGCCTCAACAGTAGAAAAGTTATGATACGCTTCATCTAAGGGTAGCTTTTGTTGCATTTTTTCAATATCAAATGGTTCACAAGGTGCGCCTATTTGGCGATAGCATTGTTTTGCCAGTAAAGAAGATTGATCCCATCCTGCTTTGCTTACTTCATTGTCATGATGAATCGTTAATCTACATTGAATACTAATTTGTATTTTATCTTTTTTACTATAAAAATGAATGCACGCTTTGTTGTTTTCTTTTATTGCTGCAACCTTTTGGCTGCGATAGTCCGTGTTAAACCAAATTGCATTCTCCGTCATTCGTCTCAAAACGGTGCAACTTGTTTTAACTTCATCATTCAAGATATAAGAGACATTCATGATGTGATAGTCGCTATGTCGGCTATTTATGCCTTCTTGCATCTTGGATCGTATGCTTGCTAGAAGCTGTGTGGTTGTCATTGCCACTCCTCTCTACTGCTATTGTATAGTATAGATTAACGAATTAACAAGATGCTTTTGCAAGATCCTGCCATTGGGTGGTGTAGTGAGGTGATCTTTTTAATGACAGTGGTCGCCATGTTTGGTGTAATCCTTCTGCAGCTACTTTGATGGTGCTTGTACCGTAGCGTCGATTAATACAGTCTATTAGCGGCATTAAAGGATTCGCTTGTGATTTCCCAGTTTCTAGTAAGCTATATTGTTGGATTGTTTTAGATTGTAAATCACTCAACATCACACCTGTTTTATGGTAACGGTAGCCTTGACGGTAAATGATTTTAAGACAGTGTTTTGCGTGTGTGACTAATTCTCGTGTATCGTCAGAAGGCATGATAAGACGGTATCCACATGCATTTCTATACTGAGGGCTATTTTTAGAAAAAGGGTTAGTTTTTAAGAAAACATGTATGAAATTTGCTTTTGACCCCTGGGCTCTCAATTTTTCACTGGCTCTAGCACAATAGTGACTTAGAGCGTGGGAGATTGAATCATAATCATGTAATGCTTTTGAAAATGATTTAGAGGATACAATGCTTTTTTTGTTGGATGGTGCATCTAACTCGAGACAGTTAATACCATTTAACTCCCTTACAATACGCGTTAACACCACATTAAAGTGTTTTCTGATAAATTCTGAGTTAGCATGTGCTAAATCGTGTGCAGTGGTAATGCCCAAAGCCATGAGTTTTTGTCCCCATCTACGTCCAACTCCCCACACATCGTGTATTGGAATATGTTTAAGCCAGTCTATATTTTCTTGATTAATTTCAAAAATAGGTTGGTATAAGACTCTTTTTGCAATATGGTTAGCAACTTTTGCCAGTGTTTTTGTCGGACCAATACCTATCGATACAGGGACGCCAATGTGTTGTAGTATAGTGCCTCTCAGTTGATGCATTAATGTGATCTCTTGGCGTTGTAATTCTACAAATGCCTCATCAATAGAATATATTTCCATGGTTGGCACATTATCTGCAATGATATGCATTAAACGGTTAGACAGATCACCGTAAAGTGCGTAGTTGGACGAGAAAACATGAATATGATGTTTATGGCATAGATGCTTTACTTGATGAAAAGGAACACCCATTTCAATGCCCATTTTTTTAGCCTCATTAGAGCGCGCAATGACACATCCATCATTATTGGACAAGACAATGATAGGGGTGGTTATTAAATCGGGACGAAACAAACGCTCGCAAGAGGCATAAAAGTTATTCGCATCAATTAAAGCAAAGTAAGATTTAAAGGGAGTGTATGACATTTGTCACAACACCCCAAATGACAGTATCTTGTTGTTCTGTCACATAGATGGTTCTATATTTTGGATTCTCAGAAACCAGCTGCATCGTACGTTTTTCAAGGTGTAAGCGTTTAACTGTTAATTCGCCATCAACTGCGGCAATTACAATTTTATCAGTGCTGGGTGTGATTGATCTATCTACGATTAAGATATCCCCTGAATGGATACCGGCCCCAATCATTGAATCACCAATGGCCCTTACCATAAAAGTTGCAGATGGATTATGAATGAGGTGTTGGTTAAGGTCCAGCATTGCTTCAATGTGATCGTCTGCAGGTGATGGGAATCCAGCAGGGATTGCACTACTATACAAAGGTATCTTGAATGATTCCTGAGAAATAAAATGCTTCACCAATTCTACTTTAGAATTAGGTATTCTTACAGGTGTTGTGGGTTCGCCGTGTGGTCCAATACCTTTGGGTCTACCTGCATTCATTCTTTTACCGCCGTGTGTCTGTTTCATAATCTTGAATAATGTACAGTATTCATATTAACAAAAGAAATTAGTAAGTCAAGTATTATTCAGTACTTCGACATATTTGTAAGAAACGGCTTTATGCAACGAGCGTATTCGTTTCAATATGATCCTTAGCATCAGTGATCGTCTGAGGTGCTTGTTTTGAGAGAGAAGGTTTCTCTGGACAAGCAATAATGTGTTGAAAAACGGTTAAAGGAGAAATATTTTGCATGCAGACATTCTGAGGACACTGTTTATGTCTCGACGTGGTGAAGCAGGGAGAGCATGGTAGATTTTCTGATACAACAATGACATTGTTTGTTTTACTTGGATATCCACCAGTTACCTTATGATTTGTAGGACCATGTAAAGCAATGACTTTTTTGCAGCATGCACTTGCAACATGGAGAGAGCCACTACAATTTGTAATGGTACATGAACTCTTTTTCAAGATTTCAACGAAATCAGGAAGCGATGTTTTACCTGATAGATTAATTACTCGATCGTTGAATGGCCCCAGTTGTTCAATGAATGTATTTGAACTACCTTCTCCTGAGATGACAATATGTAAGTTTGTTTTTGATAAGACCAAATCAATTAATTGTCTCCAGTGACCCAATGGCCATGCTTTGTGAGTGCGATAATTTTTCTTTTTAAAATGATAAACTGTTGGACATAGAACAATAAATTCTTTATTTAACCCGAATTTCTCTTGAACATTAATATTTGATCCAACTACATATGGAAAAGCATTTTTAAAGTTAATACCGTTGAAATTTGTTTTTAATACCCTTAACTGGTGGTCAATGGTATGTTCATCCGCTAAAAAGGTAGGTGTATAAGGTCGGCCGACCTTGAACTTTGATTGAACAAGTCTTACAAAACTATCAAAAGGATTACTTTCTTCAAGGTTAATAACGGCATCGTAGGGAGAAAAAAATGATTTGAAGATGATCTTCATTTTCCCGATGCTAAATAATAAGGGTAAAGAGGTATATCGAATAAATAGAGGGTTGATTGCAACGTCATATTTGAATAAATCTTTTATCTGGGGTTTGGTGACCCAATCAATTGAAACATTGTTTTTGTAGTATTCTTCTATGGGTTTTACGATCGAAGTTGTACCCACAGTATCACCCAAACGTCCACATCTTATAATTAAAACTTTAGCTTTTGGTTGTTTCATTGATAAATTGTGGCCTATTAGTAGCCATACCCTAATACATTCATGATATTAGCAAAAAACATTGGTGATTTAAAGGCCAGAAGAAATAGAATGATTTTGCTATAATTAGATATGTAAAATAATAAGGTGATTAATGGTCACAAAAAATAGAGGTTTAGGTGCAGAGCTGCGAAATGTAGATAATGTAGATCTCGACGATTATGCGGATTTAGTATTTGTAACACTTGCTATAAATTTAGGTCCTGACGCATTTAAGTCGTTAAAAGACTCTACTAATGAGCAGCAGTCACTTTTTTATAAAAGCCTTGAAGGTATTGTTTCTAATAACGAAAGTGAAAGATTAAAGGGATTTTCGATAGTTGATTACAATGCAGTCTCTATGTCGACAACTAAAAGTAACTTTACCTGGACAGATTCCCATGCAAAAGATTCGTATGTTGTACAGTGTGAAAAAAAACAGATGCAGGAAATTCATCGTATGATTAGAGGCAAGCAAATACCGATTTCCACAGAAAGTTATAATGCGTGGATGGAATCACTTGCTGTTGGTGTAAATGTGGAGCAGAAAGATAAACTCAAGTCATTGTTTGAAAAGTCTCAAATTGCTAGTAACCCTGCATTATACACAAATATTATTCTCAATAGAGGCCCTGATGGAAAAGTCGATTTTGAATTATTTTCTAAAGGCCTTAAGGTGGTTGAGAACAATACAATGGAAGTTGTTGCTCTCACCAATAGTCAGCTTTTTGCTAACGATAATGTATTGCCTTCTAAAAATTTAAAGAAAAAAATGACAAAAGTATTGAGTAATAAATTTGCAATTGATCCAGAACAAATGTCTCGATGGTGGGATATACTAAAAGAAAAAGTGAATACACAAGAATGGAGAGGCGAGTTGAAGGATTCGTTAAAAAATGTTGAAAAATCGTCCTATTCTAGAGTTTTACTTTCGGTTTTAATGATGTTTACTGTGATCCTATCTCAAGGCTCTCAAGCATTAGGTTCTCTTACAAAAAGCGCAGCACTTTGTTTCGGTTTCGGTATTATCTTGAGAATGATATCAGCGGCACGACCAGCAGAATTACAAGCACCAAGACAAGATGAGTATGATAGATCAAAAGCAGTATCTAATTTTGGTAAAGATCCCCAAAAAGAACGTTTAAAAAACTTTTATAATGAAATGAAAGCAATGGACTTTGATCTAAAAGACATTTTACCAGACGCGCAGGACTCTGATTCTTCAATTTCATGTATGCAAGACATAGTGGATAACGATCCAGCAATGTTTAGAGTGTTGGATACATTTTACCAAACCTACTGTGCCATGACAGATTGTCAGACTTCAATAAATGACTATTTAACAGAAAATAATGAATTGGTAGACCTTGTTCGGATTGAACTTCCTGAGAGAAACGCGGCCCCATCACATGTTGAAAAACAGCAACAAAGATCTATGACAACGAGCGATCTTGGAAAGAGTTTGAGCTACAAGAGTAATCTACAACAATTAAAGATTTTTCATAAATCATTAAAAGATGATTTTTTGTTTGTAAAAAATAACTCTAGTCAAATTTCTAAGTTTAATGATTTT
>NZIM01000007.1 GCA_002691585.1 Legionellales bacterium | reverse complement strand
TTGTTAGACCACTTGTGCCAATAACTGCTGGCACATTCGCCTCAATGGCAAGGTTTGCATGCTCAAAAACAACTGCTGGCTCAGTTAAATCCAACATCACATCGGGCTGCGTATCCAACATATCCTTAAGCGAGTCACCACGCCTACATCCTATGCATTCAAATCCTGCTTTCTCCAAAGCAACCACAGCAGGTTGACCCATTTTACCGTCACACCCAACAACTAAAACTTTCATACCATCACACCAAACAATAAACCTATATATAATAGAGGCAATAGATACCGAATAATACCATACCAAATATTAAACACCGTCTCAGGCATCTTCATCATGTCATATAGCACTGAACGTGATAAACACCACCCAACAAATACAGTATACCCAAGAATACCAATGTTTAAGAAAACATCTGTCGTAAGAAAATTAATGCACTCGAAAAAATTTTGAAATCCTAAAAATGTCCAATTTTTCCCAACATTAAATGATAACAAAGTCCCCAAACCAATGAACCACCCTGAAAATATTGCAATGATGGCAGCCAATGGACGTTGGATTGCTAATCGTTCACCAATATATGTGACCAATGGCTCAACTAATGAAATTGCTGATGTCCAAGCAGCAATAAATAATAATATGAAAAACCCCATCGCCATAAAATAGCCATGGTTCACCTGATGAAAACATATCGGCAACGTCACGAACATTAACCCAGGGCCACTACTTGGATTCAAATGATACGTATACACGACAGAAAAAATCGCAAAACCACTCATTAATGCAACAAAAGCGTTTAAAATTGCAACGCACGATGCAACAGGCATCAATTGAGTATCTTTTGGTAAATATGCACCGTACACTAGCATACACCCTGCACCAATAGCTAATGTAAAGCATGCATTACCCAGTGCAACAATAATCATCGATACACTGAACATATTCCAATCCACATGAAATAAATAATGGATGGCCTCATTTCGACCAGGTAAAAATAACGTGATGCATACAAGAGCAATTACAATTAAAAACAATAAAGGCATTAAAATTTTTGAGGCACGTTCAAGTCCTTTTTTTAAGGGAAAAATAACTACTAATCCGGTCAAAAGGCTAAACACTGAATGATCCAATAACATAGTTGGAATGGATTGTTGCAGTTGCTCCCAATGCAATACTATCTGACTATTCGATGCATGATGTAAATCACCAAACGTTGCCCAAATTAAATAATCTAATGTCCAACCAGCTACAACGCTATAAAATGAAAAAATCATTAATAAAGTGATGAGACTCAAATAACCTAAAGCCTTCCAATAAATCGAGGTTTTGAATTTTTTGTGTAATTCATGAAATACATTTACCGGATCTGAACGGCCAATGACACCTGTTAGAATCTCAGCCATCAAAGATGGAATACCTATTATGAAAATAAAAAACAGATAACATATGACAAATAATCCGCCGCCATGAATGCCAACCTCATATGGAAATTTCCAAATACTTCCCAATCCCACAGCTGCACCGGTTGCAGCTAGGATAAAATAAAAACTGGATGTCCATCGATCATTAAATACCATATATTCCTTAGTGATATAGCAAAAAGCTTAGCATTAATTAAATACCTTAATAAAGATTTTTCTGTATACATCTTCTTTAGATGATGTAATATAGAGAAAGATGTTATTTAAAACTTTTAAAATATTTTTAATTTCTTTTTTAATTTCTTATTGCTGGGCCGAATCCCCCTTTTACGAAGTTGTCGTTGATGTTGGCAGCACTGGAAGTCGAGTGCATATTTACTCAATCACAGCGAGTGACAAAGATTTACCGAATATCGAACAAGTATTTTTTCACTCAATAGAACCGGGATTCAGTACGTACGCGAATGATCCAAATCAGATCCCTTTCTATTTGAGCCGACTATTTAATCCTGCACAAAAATTCTGTTATACAGAAAAACTACCCTGCCAAGATATGCCAATATACTTTTTAGCAACTGCAGGTATGCGCTTACTTCCAGAACAAACTCAAACGAATATGTATGGCATTGTTAGAGGTTGGTTGAAAGATAACACCCTATTTGGAGACGTCAAAGAAACACGCACCATGTCCGGAGAACATGAAGCAGCCTTTGGATGGCTTACTGCGTATGAGGAAAACATCCTCAATAAAAAACCACTTGGTGCTTTTTTTGAGCTGGGTGGTGCGTCAATGCAGTACGTTTTTGTTGTTGATAAGGTCTCTGAATCCAATTATATCATTAATCTTCCTAATAAAACCATTTACTTGAATCTTGGTAGTTGGCTCGGTTTTGGTAGTAATGAAGCCGTCAATCGAGTTACAAAATATTGGAAAAACAGTGATAAGTTATGTTATCCAAAAGGATTTAAATCAAAAAATGGCTTTGAATATAAGTCCTGCTTCAACCTCTTCCGACATTATTTAACTGTCAACGAAAATCCAACTACGGAGAAAACTGCTGTCCAAAATGTTGTCAATGAGAAAGAACCAATTATAATGACTGCCAACTTTAGAACACTTTTTGACTTTTTTGGTACATTGGATCCGGGCAAAATCCATGATCAACTCAAGGCAACCTGTGAGCTAGATTGGAAGACCTTACGGCAAAAGAACCCCTTAGTAGATCCAAAAGCGTTAGGCAACTTTTGTGTTGAAGGGACTTATGTCATGAGTCTATTTGAAGCCTTTGGACTACCAAGCCAATATTCTAATTACCATCTCCCGAGCAGTAGCTGGACTAGAGGGCTGGTGTTATATCACTGGACACTTAGTAGCGACCATCTTACTCAAGCATGATTAAGAATATGATTTAAGAAAGAGAATTAGCCGCTCACATGCTTCTTTTAATTCGTCATTACTGGCAGCACAAGATAATCGAACATGACCTTTTGCCCCAAATGCCTCACCTGGTACTAAAGCCAGTTTCTCTTTCTCTAATAATTGCTTACAAAAGCTCACAGCATCATTTGTGTAATGGCTAATATTAATAAATACGTAGAATGCTCCTTGAGGCTTTACAATACTTAACTCAGTGGATGAAAGAAGTGATATCACAAAGTCGATACGTGATTTAAACGTATCTCGAAATATTTTAATATCTCCATGATCCTCCACCAATGCTTTTGCTGCCGCAGCTTGTGTGACTGCACACGGATTGCTAGTTGATTGTGATTGTATCTTTGACATGGCTTTAATGAGCTGGCTATCTGCACCACAATATCCTAATCGCCAGCCTGTCATTGCATGACTTTTAGAAACACCATTAAAGGTTACAACCCTTGGGGCCACACGATCATTTAATGCGGCAATGCTGTGAAATTCAAAATCGTCAAATACAATGTGCTCATAAATTTCATCGGATAGCACCCAAATATTAGGGTGTTTTTCTAAAACATCCAAAATCGCGATTAATTGTGCTTTAGAATAACATGCGCCCGTTGGATTTGAAGGGTAATTAATCATGACGGCTTTTGTTTTATCATTTATGGCGCTCTCTAATTGAGAGGGAGTCATTAAATATTCAGCATCATCTGTACACTCTACGATTCTCGGCACAGCTTCACAAAACTCAACCATTGCAGGGTACGACGTCCAATAAGGTGCATGGACAACAACCTCATCACCTGGATCTAAAATAGCAGTGAGCGCATTAAAAATAACTTGTTTACAGCCAGTTCCTGCCATCACTTGATCTGTGGTATATGACAAGCGATTATCTCTTTTGAATTTGTGGCATATGGCTTCCTTAAGGGTGGTTGTACCCCCTACTGGAGTATAATGATGTTCTCCTGAACGAATGGCATCGATTGCTGCATCTTGTATGAACTGTGGCGTTAAGAAATCAGGCTCACCCAAAGCCAACGAGATGACAGGCTCACCTTGCTCTTTTAGCTTCTTAGCCAAATCACTTACAGCAATTGTTGCTGATGGCTTTAACTTCATTACTTTTTGTGAAAGTTTAGGGGTCTGCATATTATCACCTTAATGCATAGTATAGCAAAGGCTCACTTATGACAGCAACCACATGCATTAGTTGGTGGTCTACCAGACAATGGAGCCATAGGCACTTCTGTTGGAGTGAATGGATCTATATGTTGAGCGTTTTTAGGATCAATGCTCTTTTCAATTTGTACTCTTAATGCCTGAGAACGATAAATGAGGCCAATTGAAAATACGTTCATTAGCACCGCTCCAACAAGAGGACCTGGCATAAACATAAACGCCAATGCACCTGCCATAATAGGGATTGCGATGACATTATAACCAATGGCTAAATTGAGCTGTGATTCAAGAAATGTTTTGGTTGCCGAGATGATTTGATAAAAATCTTCAAAATTTGAATCATATGTAACTGAATGTTTGTCCTGGATGTGTTCGAATAGAAAAACTTTTCCTTTACTCTTTTGGGCCCCTATCACACAATCTTCTTCTTCAATATCTTTTTCGTCCGAATTGTATTTTACTTGGAATAAACTCAACGATGCAAATAACTTAGTTTTTTGGAATGCTTCACGATCTTCAACATATACATGCACCACACGTGATGTTTTAGACATAATGTCAAATTCTGATAGCCTAACAGTTGTTTTTGCTAAAAATTCACTTGCAATGCCCTCACAGATTGGAGTAACAACACCTAAAACACATGGGCATACCGCCATCAGCACCCCCATGAAACTTTGAATTGCATACGATAATGCGACTGCTTGAGGACCAAATAATAACCACAGTACAGAAGAAAGCACAGCAACGCTGATCATGCCCTTTATTGATACAGATGCAATTTCATCCGTAAACCGTCTTGAAAATAAACCATCATGACTTTTTCCAAATCTTTTTTTAATATTCTTTGCAATACCATTAATGCCTAGGATTATCAATGAATCTTGATAATATAACTGCAAGCCAAAGGCAGCCGTTAAACCTGGAACCATTAATTGAACGGTAGAAAATAACCAAGCCATTGCAACTGTAAGAGAAATCAATACATGCATTGACCATTTTTCTTTTTGCCATATCTGGTAAAATCCATCGAATGCCAAGCAAAGGGTAAAAGGAACCATTACAAGCCATAGTCCGCCCATTTGATACATTATTGGAATTGTATAGACACTTAAAATTGCGAGAACATAGAAACTTAATTCGATGATGTCTGTACCAGCACTTTTGAAGTAATCAGAACCAAAAAGTGCAATTAAACCTAAGTTGAAGACGCTAATAATTCCCCACCATGCTGGAGGTAAGACGTATAATAAAAAACAACATAATTCGAGATAACCAAAACCTAAAGCAGCAACGCTAAAGATCCAGTCCTTGTAAGTAGGTTGCTTAACTTCTCCATGGCAGTCAGTGTTTTCTTGACAACAATTCATAACCAATACACAAACACAAATAGCATGAGCCAGACAATATCAACCATGTGCCAATACCATGCAACTGCCTCGAATGCAAAATGATGGTGCTCGTCAAAATGCTCAAGTAATATTCGGACCAAAATCACGCACAACATAATGGTACCAAGGGTGACGTGAAAACCATGCAAGCCGGTCAAAATATAAAATATATTGCCGTAAATCCCAGAATCGAATCGTAAATGATGCTCCGTGTACGCCTCTAAATACTCTGTTGCCTGAAGGCACAAGAAGCTGATCCCCAACAATATTGTTAAGAATTGCCAAAGGCCGGCCAACTTGTGTTTTTCCTCAATAAGCGCCCAATGCGCTAAGGTAATGGTTACTCCACTCACTAAAAGAATCAGTGTGTTAATTGCAGGCAACCCCCAAGCTCCAACCACTTGATGAGGCCCTAAAAATTTAGATGGATCTGGGGTATGAAACACAGGCCATGAGCCAGAAAAATGTGGCCACAAAAGATAATGTGTTGCTTCATCTCCATGAGTTCCTCCTAAGATGGATAGTGAAATGAAGCGAGTGTAGTACAACACTCCAAAGAACACACCGAATAATGCGACCTCAGTGAATAGGAACCAAACCATACCCCATCTAAATGACCGATCCATAACTTCATCATCTCTGAAAGTTGTCATATTCTCACGGATCACTTGTCCAAACCAAAAAAAGATCATGGTCATCAACATTGAGAATCCAACCATTATCATTGTGGTAGCATATAGTGCACCATGTAACCACATTAATACGCCTGTCAACATAAAGAATATTGCAAAGGAACCTAGAATTGGAAGATATGTTGGAGGAATGATGTGATGATCATGACTCATATCTTTTTCTCCAAAGGCAAATGTTTATTTCTAATATCACGCCACATGGGTTGCTTGCCTGGATTCATAGCATTGGTGGCATTACTTAAACTGATGGATAAAAAGACAGAAACAATATCGTTTGGAAAATCAGCATCAAAATGGATATTCAGATCCTGATGGAAAGATTGATGAGGTGACAATCTTAGTGGGTCTGGCAATCCTTCATTAAAATGTAAACTCAGGCTTGCACGTTCTGGGGATGCGGATAAAATCGGATGTAAAATTAATGTTTTTTCACTTGGATTATCGATTGTAATACCAATCTTTTGATGTGCTCCAGGATGCCATTCAGTTGTTGGTGCATCCAATGATATAGTGCACGGCATACCCTGCATGACGAGGGTTGTAAAATGAAAAGGAATGGATCGCTTGTAATCAATGCCCACAGCACTTGATTGGTGATGATGTTCTACCCCTCCATGAATACCAAATCGATGACAGACAAGATGAAAAAGTGGCACTTGCAAATAAGCAAACCATAAAATAAATAAAGCAAATGAAGTTAAACCTATGCCATAGATTAACTTTGATCTCGAATTCATTTTGAATGGAGGGCGCAGTAGATGCTTGATCCATAACGTACTCACGGTCAGAACCAAAATTAGTCCTGGCATTAAACCAATCATCCATGGAGTGCTTTGATGCAGACATGCTAAAAATCCAAAGGCCAGCAAAAATAGCCCCAATACCAGTAGGAAGGGAAGGTAACTCGGGGCTGCCTGCTGATGATCAACAATCATACGTATGTTTTGCCCTTCACCTTAGGTGGCTTAGAAAACGTATGGTATGGCAGTGGGGTTGGCAAGGTCCACTCAAGACCCTTTGCACCATCCCAAATAATTTGCCCTAATTTCTTTTTACCAAAAATACACTGACGCATCGCAACAACAAATAAGATCTGTGATATACCAAATGCAAAGGCACCCATAGTTGCTAACTGGTTAAAATCGGTAAACTGTAAATTATAATCAGGAATTCGTCTTGGCATCCCAGCAAGTCCAACCAATAACATTGGCCAAAATGTAATATTAGATGAAATCAATGACAACCAAAAATGCATCGCGGCAATTTTAAAATTATACATTCTACCGGTCCATTTTGGGACCCAATAATACGCTCCTGCAACCAACCCAAAATATAGTCCTGAGACAATCACATAATGAAAATGACCTACTACAAAGTATGTAGCATGGTATTGATAATCAGCAGGTACAATAGCCAACATCACACCTGTTAAGCCACCAATTGTAAATAAAAACACGAACCCAACAGCAAACATCATAGGCGGTTCAAGGGTAATGCTCCCCTTATACATTGTCGCAATCCAATTAAATACTTTCACACCCGTAGGCACTGCCACAATCATTGTTGTATACATGAAAAACAATTGTGTACTAAGGTAAACACCTGTTGTGAACATATGATGTACCCACACTATAAACGACATTACAGCAATCGCAATAATAGCGTATATCATTGACGTAGCACCGAATAACGGCTTTCTTGAAAAAGCAGGAATAATTTCAGATATAATTCCAAAGACAGGCAATGCCAAGACGTATACTTCGGGATGTCCAAAAAACCAAAACAAATGCTCAAACAATAGTGGACTACCTCCGCCGGCTGCATTGAAAAAGCTAGTTCCAAAATGACGGTCTGTTAGCATCATTGTCACTGTGCCTGCTAACACAGGCATAATGGCTAAAATTAAAAAAGCGGTAATCAGCCACGACCAAACAAAAATTGGCATATTCCAAAGACTCATGCCAGGTGCTCTCAGGTTAAGAATGGTGGCAATGATATTTATGGAAGCAAGAATGGACGAAATACCCAACATGTGAATTGCAAAAATCATTGCATCTGTTCCAGGTGGCCCATAGGTTGTTGATAGTGGCGCATAAAATGTCCAGCCCATATCTGGTGCAGGACCTCCCATAAAATATGGTGAGACCAAGAGTAACATGGCAAACGGCAACAACCAAAAGCTCCAGTTGTTCAACCTTGGGAACGCCATATCTGCGGCACCTATCATCAAAGGTATTTGCCAATTAGCATATCCCGCTAAAGCAGGCATAATTGCACCAAAAATCATAATCAGACCGTGAGATGTTACTAACTGATTATAAAATAGCGGGCTCACAAACATTAAGTCTGGTCTATAAAGCTCTGTTCGAATCACGAGCGCCATTGCCCCTGAGACAAAAAACATTGCAAGACTAAACAATAAATACAGTGTCCCAATGTCTTTATGATTGGTGGTGGTTACCCATCGCATTAAACCCGTTGGCGCTTCATCAGCCATAGCTATTTCTCCTCACGTTCATTCTTACTAGATGCTTTATGCACCTTTTCAACATCCTCTGGTGTATACACACCACCTGCATGTTGACCATGTTTCTCTTTATCCTCATTACCCCAGGAATTTCTTACATACGTAATCACTGCTGCAATCTCTTCATTGCTTAATATCCCTTTAAATGCTGGCATTGCATTTTTACCAAACAGTAATTGATGAATATGTTCTTGGACTGGACCAGTTGCAAGCGTGCTACCAATCAAAGAGGGGAAAATCCCTTGACCTTGACCACTTTGCTGATGACATGCGACACAATTTTTCTCATAGACTTCAGCACCTTTTTGAATGAGCTCATCCTTAGTAAGAGGTTTTGATGCCGTAGTATTCACCGAGGAATCCGTGGCAACCTTTTTTTTCATGTGAATCTGTGCAAGCCCTGGCTTCAAACCTTGTTTTTTCAACAACCAGTCCTCGTACTCCTTCTGAGTGACAGCAATCACAACAATTGGCATGAAAGCATGTCCACTACCACAAAGCTGGGAGCATTGACCACGATAAATACCAGGCTTCTCAATATACGCCCACGTCTCACTCACAAAACCAGGATTACCATCACGGTTAATACCAAGCTCAGGCACAAACCATGCATGTATAACATCTGTTGATGTCACCAAAAAACGAATTTTTTTATGAATTGGAACCACTACAGGCTCATCTACTTTCAGTAGAAAATCTGGATCATTACGTTCCTCATCCGTTAACTCGCCATTCATGGCACGACCAATGGATGGGACTAAGTTACTATCAAATTTAATATTATGATCCAAGTACTCATAACGCCACTTCCACTGCATCCCAATGACTTTAATATTGACATCTGCATCTCTTGCATCGTTGAGTCGCATCAATACGATTGTTGTTGGTACCGCCATGACAACTAAAATCAATAATGGAATGACTGTCCATAACACCTCAACCCACAGGTTATCGTGAAATTGCTCAGCTTTTGCCCCAACACTTTTACGATGATAAATCAAGGTGTACATCATTGCGATAAAAACACCAACACCAATCGCAAGACAAATGTAGAATATGATCATATGTAGACCATAAATTTGATGTGACATCGGAGTCACACCTTGAGTTAAATTAGTATGGGAAGCTTGCGAAGCGCCGATTAAGCTCAGCAAAAGCCACTTACCAAAGGACATAGTTTACTCCTTCTACACTTTCATTAATGATGTATTTTACCGCTGCAATCAACTGACCGTCATCGCATGTTTTACATGCTCCACGTTTTACACAGTCACCTTTTCTAGAGGTATACCCTTGCGGATGAATCACACCATTTAACATCCCAAAGAATCCTTTGTCATCTAATACAGACGCCCATTTAGGGTCTCCTAGTTTTAATGCACTTAATGTACCATCTTGATGGCAGGTTGCGCAAACTTCTTCAAACACAACCTTACCGTCTTCTAAGGTATACTCAGGAGGAGTATTACCTAAAGGTCTTGACGAAACAACCTCAGCATCGTTATCTACGGCAGATAACATATAGTCAACCGTTAACTTAATATCATCATCAGTACAATCTGCGCATGAGCCCATCGCAGGCATTGAATTGTATCCTTTAATAGCATGGGTATACGTCGCTTCTTTCCCCTGTTGAATGATGCCTTGCCATCCTGTAACATCACCAAACCTTGGAGCTCCGCCTGCCCCGGCTCCGTGACAGTTCACACAATATTTATTGTAAATTGCGGCTGCTTTTTGGGCACCAGAACCCGATAAGCTAAGTGGCTTTGGATCAACAGTTGATTTTAGATACACAGAGATTGCTTCAAGGTCTTTTTGATCTAGATAGACGAGACTATCGTGGTTTACCTCTCTCATTGGACCCTTGACTCGCCCCCCTCCAGGAAGCTCATCGTATAAGAAGACCCGAACAAGCTCGTCAACAGACACTTTTTTCAAACTTGTTCCTGTAATATTTGGAGCGGCATAACCGTCAATAACTGATCCAGTATACGCCATGTCACGTTGCGGTGAACCAAACATGGTTACAGGAGTGTGGCACATACCACAATGAGCTGGTCCCTCGACTAGGAATGCTCCTCGGTTCCACTCGTCGGATTGATTGGGATCTGGTTTAAACTCCCCATCAAATGGATAGAAAAACAATAGCTTCCATCCCAACATCAAAAAGCGCCACTGTACGAGTAGTGGAATATCATGAGGTTTATTCTCCCGCTCTACAGCTGGAATATGCATCATATAGGCATACATCGCTTTTATGTCATCGTCGGATAATTTTGTAAACCAGACATATGGAAAGACAGGATAATATTGACTTCCGTCAGGCGCAACACCGTGGCGCATTGCTCGATCAAATTCCTTTAGCGTCCAATTACCAATTCCTGTTTTTTTATCCGGTGTAATATTAGGAGAGTAAAACGTTCCAATCGGAATCTGCATGCCTAAAAAGGGGATGGTTGGTCGAACAGCATTACCACCTGCAAACGGATGCTCAACATCGTTGGAATGACAAGCAATACAGTCACTTGCCTTAACTAAATACTCGCCTTTTTCAATTAATGATTTCGAATCACCTGTACCATAATCTACCTTTGGGTACTCAGCCCAATGCTCTACTGGATTACGAACAACTTCCCCGCTTAATGCATTACTTATAAGAAATATAACGCAAAAAATATAATTCACTTTTGTCATATATAGTGGCTATACTAATATTGTTTTTATCAATCATCAAGATTTTATTATGGAAATTACTTTAATTGCTGCACTTAATAACGCTTATACAATAGGCATCAACCAGTCATTGCCATGGCATCTTCCCAAGGATTTAAAGTTTTTTATGGATACGACAAAGCACCATACCATTATTATGGGGCGAAAAACATTTGAGTCCATTGGCAAACCACTTCCCCATCGTAGAAACATCGTCATTACAAGTCAAAAATTAACAGTTGATGGCATTGAACTATACAGCTCACTAACAGATGCACTTAACGCATGTAAAGACGACAAAGAAGTGTTCATAACTGGAGGCAGTAGAATATATCAAGAGGCCTTGCCTATTGCCACGAAAATGTATCTGACGTTTGTTAATTCATGGGATGAAGGGGACACATACTTCCCATACTTTAACCCACATCATTGGACTAGAGCGAACATACAATACATTGAAAAAGATGATAAGCATGCATTTGACTTTAGCTTTCAAACATTTATCAAAAAGAAAGCCTGTTAGTAACTGAGATCTCTGCCGGGGTACTGAGCCTGAAGATTTTCTTGTTCGTTCTTAAGAGGTAAACAGAAGATACTTGAAAGGATTAAAAATGTTACCATTGCTAATACTGTAGCTGCTAACAACAGGGTCAACTGAGTAACCACTGGTAAATACGCAACTGATAATGCAAATACAGCACAAGAAATCAAACTGGACGCAAAGCTTCGATTATACTCCATAATCTCTAAATCTGTATAAAAATCAGACGCAAGGATGGAGCTTTTTCTTTTCGTGAAAAATAAATGTTTCTCTTGATAAGACAATCGACCCCAAGATTGGCATTCATCATCTAAACTCATAACCTTGAAATCAAATAATTGGGTAAAATCCAGCTTCTCTAAGAGACATTGATGTGTTTTAGGAAGATAATTAGAGCAAAATTTAAATTCATCAGCTTGTAAGCCATGCATTATTTTCTGTACATCAATTGGCTTGCTGTCTTTCAATTTTGTCTCTAAAACAGCATCCATTTCAGATAAACCCGTTACATTTGAAACTTTCAACCGCATGCTACATTGAATTACTTTTCTTGCATCCATGTTCGAGAGAAGATCGACTAAATAAGCATTTCTTAATATTCCTTCATACACGTTATCACTTTTCTCAGAATGATGCGCATCAACGGCATCTAAATGTCTTAAAATCTGATAAATACATTCATTGTGATCTTGAAGGTATAATTTAAATAATGATTTCAAATTATCTTTTGAGATTTTGATTGGCTTAGCCAAAAAGCTTTTTTGATGCTGTTCAAAAAATTGACATAAGGCTAAAAAAGCATCTTCAAAGTTAGCTTTTAAATCATGCTGATTTGTAAAATATTTTTCAAAAAAATGATTAATAAACCCTGTATATTGATCATAATTTAATTTCTGCAACACGTCATCTATTTGGTTACTTAGCTTTACTAAATGGTCGTATTCAAACTTATCATGTAATTCATTTAACATGTCCACATAAAAATAACGTGGAAATGTCTCTTGATCTTTGTCCAACAGTAGCGCACAAGCAGACTGAAAATCTTGACATTTAACAATTTCCTGATAAGTTACATGATCCTTTGAATCCTCGAGTATGTGGACCAGTTTCTCGCCACGATGTAGATACCACCGACCCCCTCTTTCAGATTGTATTATTTGGTATATCTTCATAATAGTCATCATTTTTATTTTCAGGGTTAAAACACTCAAAAGGTGACGGGGCATAGTCAGCTCTTAATGCTTCAATCCTATCACTTAAAGGCCGCACCCACTGGCTGTAGAGATCATTCCCAACATATAGCGTAGAAATCAAGTTAAAACCAACTTGAAGCCATACATTTGAAAAGATTGGGAACATCTGGCATAGGGCAAAAATCAAAACAACATATGTAGCCCAAATTAACGACATCATTAAATATCTCACTTGTAGATCATCAATCATCAATTCAGCAGCAATACTATAATTTTCCGTTAAATTATTTTCAGATCGAAGAGAATATGGGTATGCAGTCATATTGGTATCAAAAATACTTAACTTTTGATCATACGTTAATTGATTCCATTTCTTCTGTATCGAACCTAGCTCTTCCCCTAAGAAAAATAAATGTATGTAGTCAAGATTTTGTTGTAGAAAAAGATCGAACGATCCTAGCTCTGGATCAATGTTTTTTAAATGGCACGCTGATAGCATCTCTGTGATACTTTCTATAGGTTGGTCTGTCAAAGACTGCATTATAGAGTCTTCATACTTCAGATTGTAAGTCAAAGCCCGAAGGAAACTTAATTTAAATTGAAACGCTTGTTCAGTCGTATAAGGCTCGTAATCTTTGTGTTGCAACGTTGCCGCAATTAAATAACTGATGTCTTGTTTATGCATGTTTTTAATGGTGGAAAGGACATGACTATGCTCTAAGTCTATTTGTTCGATCAGATTAAAGGTCTCTTTTCTTTTGACGTCGTTAAGAAATAATTTGAATAGTAGCTTTATGCTTTCGGGCCCAAGCAATACCGCAAATTCTATTTGATTCTCTTCATAAGCCGCCAATGACTCCCACGATGACACGGAATGATCATCATCATTCACAGGGGAATCGGAAAGCATTTTAAGCTTATGATATATTTCAAACATTCGGGTGGCTTTTTCTTCATAATCGCCATCTTCGGCATCTATCAATTTCAAACCTCTATTAAGGTACTTAGCTAACTTTAAATACGATTGTAGCCCGTGCCCATAGTAGGACATCATACTATCAAATTTAGGCACAATATATTCTAAAAAATCTTTATCTTCTAGCTCATCTAAAAACGTATCCATAAGGGGTTTCTCATGTTGGGAGAAATAGGGTAGCATGACCTCAATCCCCTTTTCGATCGCAAGCCCATTAATTTTATTTAGAAAGTCACCCGGCAAAGGTGAATCTGTGTCTAGTTGTATTACTATTCCATCAAAACATAATTTTGCAGGTCCATTTTTAAAAATACCTAATAAATTACTACTGTATTCTACGTGAAATTTTCTCATACGTTAGTTCCAATTTACCTCAATAATATCACTTCTTTCCTTAAGAAAACATTAAATCATATATTTTTCAACATCCTAGAGTGGATTGGGTTGGTTTAGTAAATGATAAAAACTGATTGACCTTTATTCTATCATCCATTAATGGCCTGATGAGTAATGCGTGCATCATCATGATAACAAAGCTTGCCAGCAATAAAGAGCTCCCAAGCAACATCGCCTCACTCGCTATGGGCAAATACATTGCGGAAGCTATGAACACACTTGCTGCAATTCCAGCAGTGATAAAGACACGAAGTGATATCATATAATTGAGATCGTTTTGAAAAAGCTGATACGCATTGACATTCTCATGACTTATTTCTTGCGAGTTAAAAATACTTTGTTTTTGAGAATAGGATAACTGATCCCAATGATTGATGAAATGCGAATGATCTAACTCTAAAGACATAAGTTGCAAATAGTTGAGCTTGCTCCGAAGCATCCCCCGAGTGCGAGGCCAAATTGAACCGAGGCTATCAAATCGGTTCTCATCATCATTCAATAATCTACATTCAATAGTTTCATAACATGTCTTTTTATCACCATCTAATATCTTCTGTATCTCTTCTTGCACTGTTTGATCATTGAATTCCTGTAAACGCTTAACCACTTTTTGATCTACTCTTTTATCAAAATCAGGTTTCTGACTATGAAACGGATTGAGTAGTACTCTAAAAAAATCCGTTTCGCTGAGATCAGCAATCAGTTCTTCAACACTCACAACGGGAAGGTTGAGTACGTTACCAGATGCAATTTTTTGAGCTGAAGAAAGCTTGCTTACAACATAGCGATGAATATCTTGATAGTTTTCACGCATATATT
>NZIM01000006.1 GCA_002691585.1 Legionellales bacterium | reverse complement strand
TTCTGTCATTGATTGATACGTATTGTGAATAATATGACATTTTGTTTTAAAACTAATCTTACTTTGAACTGCTGCATGATCCGCTCGATCATCGAAGTTTACTTTTGTCTTATCATATAAACGCGTGACCTCATCTGGATAAAATCCAGCTGCTTTTATCCACTCCTCGCCACAAAAATTTTTTCTTCGAAATGAAAAACTATCATACTTAGTATTTTTTAGATCAACGGATTCTATAAAATCTTTCGCATCTTTATCTAAATACTCATCTGCGTCCAAACTGAGTATCCAATTATTTGAAGCATACGTAGATGCTGCTTTTTTTTGAGGTCCATCACCTAAAAACGCCTGTATAAATACTTTTGCACCAGCTGAAGATGCAATTTCACGAGTTTTATCGTCACTTTCTGAGTCCAAAACAATGATTTCATCACATACCTTTTTAAGACTTTCAATTGCTCTTTGTATATATTGTTCAGCATTACGCGTAATGATGGTTCCAGTTATACCCATGGTTTAAAGCCCTTCAATTAGCGTTTCAAATGTCTCAAAATGTTTATGATAATCATACTCATCATTAGCAAACATAATCCCATTATTGATGATTGTGTCCAAAGACTGCTTATTTTCAACTACATGGTCTATCTTTTCTTTTAGATCACGAGAATTCTTAGTTTGAAATAAAAACCCGTTGTGATTATGAGTTATAATTTCAGGAACACCTCCAGCATTACTTCCAATGACAGGAACTCCCATTAGCATTGCTTCTGCTACGACCAATCCAAATGTTTCTTCATGAGTTGGTAATATGATTAGATCAAAACAGGGCATATACGACATTGGAGACTTTACAAAACTAATGACTTTTAGATATTTTGATAAACCATATCGATCTGCTGTTTCGCGTAACTGATCTATATAATCATCATCCATCGAATGACCAATAATACATATCTGTATCTTATTGACGCTTTGATTCACTGCCTCTAAGACTAGGTGTTGTCCCTTTTCCGGCTCTATTCTCGAAAAAATACCTATGGTGAATATATTAGGGTCCATACCATGCTTGGAGAAAAAAGCTTTTTTACTAATGTGTGTTTCTTCAGAGGGTTTATCAATACCATAGGTCAAAACATGTACTTTAGAATTATTGATGGGTAGATACTGACACGCTTGATCGTATAATTTTTTTGTGATGACTAAAAATAAATCAATTCGCTTATATATAAAGTTGTGATAAATGCTCCTTTTCGGTCGCGATATTATCATTTGTCTATACAGTATAATTTTGATCTTATGTGGTGTAAATATCTTTAATAAAACAGCTAGAAATTTATCATTCGACCAACTTATATGGATGATATTAATTTTGTTCTTGATAATGAATTTTCTTATTTTAAAAAAATTTAGAATTCTATTAAGATGCGTATTTGGTCTACACTCTATTTTATTTTTAGAAATATGTTTTGTAATATACGAATTCTCAACGCAAGCAACAAATACGTCGTGTTTTTTTTGGAAAAATTCAACGAATTTTAAAAAATATAGCTCGAGACCACCTTGGTCAGGTGACATACATAATGCTAATAATCGATCCATAATTTCCAGTAAAGCAGTTAAACCAAAAATTGTAGTTTAACATAATATATCTCATCTCTGTCAAAAATATTATTCATTTAATATTTTTGTATCGAATTAATGAATCAACTATTTAGATTTTACTAAGCCAAAACATATAGCGTATAGCATAAAAATAAACATTTATATTGATTAAATCATTTAAAAATGGTATCATAAAATTAAAAATAATAAAAATGAGTAATAATAATCCGATACAAGCCTATGCTAATACAATCTTTGAGTTGGAGATTCCAGATGAAAGTTTCAATATAACTACGTTGAATATTCTTCAAGATATCATCTTAAAACCATCACACCATCAAGCGATGCTGTATGTCAAAGAACTAGCGAATCACAACGATGATTCAGAAATAGATTTTAGAAATTTTGTAAAATTTTTCCACGATTCCAGTTATACGCATCTTGCAATACCTGCTACAGGCATTAGACCCACTCAATCAGAACTACAAACTGCATTTTTAGATGTTATTCAAAAGAAAGTTGAAGAACTCTTGCCTGATGAGAGTTGGCCATATCAATCCTTGGTACAAATAACCATAGGGCGTTATAACGCTAGAAAATTAAATCAATTGCTCTTATCTCAGTTTTCTTATTATTATGACCAGACTACATCCACTTCCACGTCAGATCTGAAGAAAAATCAACTCATGCGGGGATTTTCTCTGATTTTCAATGTCGAATTACAAAATCAACTTCCAACTGAGACATTATGGAATAGCTTTAAGATGCTAATTACAAACACAAAAACCATTATTCCATTTTTCAACCAACCAATTTTTGAAATTTATCAAAAGTTTATTAAAAAATTATCAATAGCCATCGAAGGAAATGTAGTTGACATCCAATTATTAATTAATTCATCCATGCATGAAATTCAAAAGGAATTACCTAAACGCTGTCGTTTATTCCAATCCGAGAATACCCATAACGAACGTCATTCAAATTTAACCCACGAAAACACCATAAATATCAACAATTTAGGTTGAGAAACTTGAGGCATTATGATACAATAAAACTATTGTTGAACGAGAAATAATAATAAATGAGACAGACATTAACTGAATTTACAGCTTTCTTAATTGAGGATACTTTCTTAGCTCTAGAATATGATACGATCGATCATCGCATCTTGAGTAATATCATTGTTGCTGGTAGTACTATCGGAGCATTAAATCATATAGAAGACCATACGTCTGTTGCTTACCATAATTTCATCAATTACTTTTACAACCCTGCTATTTTTGATTATGCAAAAACCGTTATTCAAGAACCCATCACTCGATCCAGCATCCAAAACGCAATAATGGAACACCTAAAACTCAAGCTTGGCTCAGATTTTGGTAAAAAATTAGCAGATTCTATCAGCAAACACCAAAAAACTGAGATTCATTCTGTTGGTATGTTTTATCAATCAGATTTTTGAAATACGTTTCTTAAGTCATAACTCATTTAATGGCTAATTTCCATATTAATGCTATAACTTCTGTATGGATTTTTTAAGTGTTAATATCATTTCTGCATACCTTACGCTCACAATCATGGAAGTTATTTTAGGAATCGACAATATTGTATTTATTAGTATTGCCGTTGCTAAAGTTAAAAACCCTCAACTTAAACAGCGGTTACGTGAACTTGGTTTATGTCTTGCCTTAGTGCTTCGATTGGTATTGCTATTTTCAATTACTTGGGTGATTAGCTTAAAAGAACCACTCATTAGCATTCTTACTTTTGAAATAACAGGAAAAGACATCATATTAATTGGTGGTGGTTTATTTCTTCTAATCAAAGGAACTTATGAAATTCATGATACAGTTGCCTTAGAGGACCATCCTGATCAATTAAAGATTCAAGTAGATCAACCTTTATGGATCATTGCACAGATTGGATTAATGGATTTGATTTTCTCCTTAGACTCTATTATTACTGCAGTGGGGATGTCTAGAAATCTTTATGTGATGTCATCTGCTATTATTACGTCCATTATTGTTATGTTACTTTGTGCCAAAAGCATTGGTAATTTCATTGATAAAAATCCATCGATCAAGATTCTTGCGTTGTCATTTTTAATTCTCATCGGCGTCATGCTCATCGCAGAGGGGTTTGAGGCAAAAATAGATAAAGCATATATCTATTTCGCAATTGCATTTTCATTATGCGTCGAATCGATCAACCTAAAATATAAGTCTAATTTAAAACGAAAAAATGGCAATTAATGCGATTGTTACTTTATACAAATTGCGTTAATCAGTCGATTGGGAACGTGTATCAGTTTCTTAATGTGCATCCCATTCATTTTAGAGCTGATTTTCTCGTTGGTTTTAAACATTCCCTCAGCCTCTTCATACGAGATGTCCTTATCAACCATCAAAGTAGTCACTTTTTTACCATTGATACATAAATTAATACTCACTTTAGCAGATGTTAAATACTGCTCTAATGCGCTTGGCCATTGTGCTCTGGAAATACTAGACTCAAAACCCATGATAGCCCAAATCTCTTCTGAGATATGTGGTGCAAATGGAGACAAAATTTTAATGAAAAGGGCCCATTGTGCTTTTGGGATTTGTTTTTCAGCCTTACAAAGATTTAAAAACGACATCATTTGTGCAATTGCGGTGTTAAACTTTAAAGACTCAATGTCTTCAGTGACTTTATGTATGGTTTGATGCAATGCTGTCAACCATTCGTTGGATGGTTCACATTCATCAACAATGTCTTCAGAAAGCTGATTGGATTCCACATCAACTGATAGTCGCCATACTCGTTGAAGAAAATGATACACGCCCTTTACGCCATTCATTTGCCATGGTTTGGTCATATCCAATGGCCCCATGAACATCTCATATAATCTTAAAGCATCCGCACCATAACTTGAGACCACCTCATCAGGATTCACAACATTGAGTTTTGATTTTGACATTTTTTCAACCATTGTTGTCAATGCTTCGTCACCATCTTTAGAAAAATACTGCCCTTTCTTTTCGTATACCTCAGACTCATGGTAATACTTTCCAAGACCATCTCTATAACTCTGTGCTAAAATCATGCCTTGATTAAAAAGCTTCTTAAACGGCTCACGATGCGATACTAGACCGCAATCATACAACACATGATGCCAAAACCGTGAATACAATAAATGAGAAACTGCATGTTCTAGGCCACCAATATATAAGTCTACTTGTCCCCAATACTGCTGTGCTTCAAATGAAAATGGTGCATCTGAATTTTTTGGGTCCATATAACGTAAATAATACCAACATGATCCAGCCCATTGAGGCATTGTATTGGTTTCTCTAGTCATTGTTCCATCTGGTGTTTCAAATTGTAACCAGTCCTTAGCACGTGCGAGTGGTGGCTCACCATCCTCGGTGGGTTTGAATGCATCAATAGTCGGTAATACAACGGGAAGCTCTTTTTGTGAGACCGTACAGACTTGACCTTGATCATCATAATACATTGGAAATGGCTCGCCCCAATAACGTTGCCTTGAAAACAACCAATCCCTTAATTTATAGGTGATTGTTTCTTTTGCAATTCCAAGATCAATTAAGGAATTACATATTCCTTGTTTGGCATCTTCAACAGATTGGCCGTCATACCCTTCTGAATGAATCAAATGATTGTTATCATCAATCACTTCGATGATTGGAAGTTCAAATTTTTCCGCAAATGCGTGGTCTCTTTCATCATGTCCTGGCACGGCCATCACGGCACCTGTGCCATAACCTAGCTTGACATAATCCGCAACCCAAATTGGTATCTTTTTATCTATTAAGGGGTGATCTACAAACAATCCGGTAAAAACCCCTGTTTTCTCTTTAGCTGCAGCCATTTCACGATCACGATCAGACATGTTAGCTACTTTTTTGCAATACGCATCGACGAGCGCTTTATATTCATGCTGAACGTGTTGTACTATCGCATGACCTGGCGCAACGACACAAAAGGTTGCTCCCATAAGGGTTTCTGGACGTGTTGTGAACACTTCAATGGATTCAGCGGCTTCTGATAGCTTAAAATCGATCAACAACCCCTTAGATTGGCCTATCCAGTTACGTTGCATGTCTTTGACATTCTGAGGCCAGTCTAGCCCCTCTAATCCCTCTAATAGCTGTTCTGCGTACTCTGTGATTTTCAACATCCACTGACGCATGACTTTCTTCTCAACAGGATCTCCGGTCTCAACATATTTGCCATCAACAACTTCTTCATTTGCAAGTACAGTTTGTTGAGCAGGACACCAATTCACAGGAACATCCGCAAGATAAGCTAATCCTTTTTCATATAACTTTAGAAAAATCCACTGTGTCCAACGATAATACTCAGGATCACTTGTACAAATCTCTCTGTCCCAGTCATAGGCAAGACCAAGTTGTTGAATTTGACGTTTAAAGTTTGAAATATTTGCTTTCGTTAATGTTGCAGGATGTTGATTAGAACGCATCGCAGCCCGTTCAGCTGGTAAACCGAATGCATCCCATCCCATAGGATGTAATACATTAAATCCCTTCATTGTTTTATATCGGGCAATAATATCTGTTGCGGTATATCCTTCGGGGTGACCAACATGTAAACCGGCGCCTGATGGGTATGGAAACATATCAAGGACATAATACTTTGGTTTATTCGTGTTGATATCTGTTTTAAAGGTTTTGTTTTGGCTCCAAAAATTTTGCCACTTTTTTTCTATCGTTTCTGGGTTATAATCAAATTTCATGGGTTGTTCACAATCATATAGGTCTAATGATATTCCCATATATCATTTTGAAATTGCAACTTTTTTATTTGTTGATAGGTTCTAAAAGTTAACTATTTTTTTTGATTGGGGGCAGATGCGATTCTCTATCGTGTTGTGAAGAAGTACTGCTTCCACTACCGGCAGATTTAAATAGCTTATGGTGATCTGTAGAACTACTTGATTGCTCTTCAGCCTTACGCTTAGTACTTTTCAACGGCGAAGATCCCATTTTAAATGGATTTTCCGGTTTTTTAGCACTCTGTTCATTGAGATTAATATCTAACGAGTCATTTTTCAGTCTTAAAAAGGCAACCCTAAGATTTCTTTGTGCGGGTTCTAACTTATTAAGAAAATCTAAACTACTCACTTTTGCAAAAACCGAATCAATACAACAATAAAAATCATTATTTCTTGTCAAAACCCCATTGTGACCAAATAAGTTAATCACCTCTCCTGGAAATGGGGATGTTTGCAATGCTCGATCAAATACAAAACTTTCAAGAGATGGAAACTGTAACACTAAATGCGAAAGCGAATCATAATCTCTGAAAACTCGATTGAGATCACAACAAATACTTTGCAGACTCTTTGAAAGATCTATTATTGGAAGTAGCTTTTCACTTAATTGTTCCATTGGATTAAGGTTTTGGACTCTTAAATTAAATGCTTTGGCATATTCGTTATATTCCCAAAGAAAATTACGTAATGAAATGTCATCATTATTACTTGCTTTTGTGCTTTCATGATGACTCCAGCGTATGGGTGCGTGCGAAATCAATATTTTTCTTTTGAGTTCATCAGCGTATAATTCCATAATACTTATATTAGGAACATAACTTGATCGAATGATTCGATCGATAGAATCTTCAAGAAAGCTTGTTGTGTGCCCAAAGGTTCCTATTATACCCAATTGAAAACACATTAATAAATAAGAAGATTGGGTTACGAAAAAGCGCTCGTCCTGAACTCCCATGTGTTGTCCATTAGCATTCCAATAACCAATGCTTGAATATTGCACGTTATAATTGAGTAATAGGTTTTTAGTATTTAAATACTTTTGAAAAAAAGTAAGCGTATGATTTGAGAACACAAAACTCAAATCAATCTTATTTGCTTTACACAAAAAATTTAATCGATCCAAAAGAAAAAGAACTTTAATGTCATCTCCAATACGATCACATAACTCGTCGCCTATAAGTTTTAGGCCTTTTATTTTACCTTTTTTAAAGGTTATATTTTGAAATATCGCCCGGACAGTATCAAAGTTACACATGAATCTTGAACTTAAATCTCGCCCTTTTTCTGCGCCCATGTCTTGTGTAATTTGTTGAAAGCCCTTCAATTGGA
>NZIM01000005.1 GCA_002691585.1 Legionellales bacterium | reverse complement strand
TAATTTACCAGAAATTACTCTTAGGTAAAAACTTTCAGTTTCTGAGGCATGAGCAAATAAAAATTGTTGATTACTTGTTGCAGTATTAGTAACTTGAGTAAATTCAATTGTTCTAGGTTTAGCTCCAAGGTAATTTGAACTAATACTTGCAACATTTATTGATGAACTTGTTTGTTCTTGATTAAAGACAACTGGTGTAGTAATTGCTGTGTAAGAGACTCCCCATGCTGGAGGTTTAGTTTCAGTAGAATAAAAGTCAAATAATGTTTGTAATGGCAAATTTAAATCACTCCATTTAACCCATGCAGATATTGTATTTACTCCACTTATTTCAACATTTGATAAATCTACAAAATTAGAATCACCATATGATATATGTAATCCTGATGAATTTACAGATGAATTGCCATATAATGTTGCATTCATTTTACTTGAATCTTTGCCAATATCTAACAAATATTCATTATTACCATATGGAATATTAGTAAAATCTAAATGATGATTTAAATTATTAATGTATGTTAATAATTCTGGATCAAGAGGAGCTTTTTCATCTGTTTCTATTCTAATTCTTTTCAAAAATAAATCATTTGATACTGATGAAGAACTATCTAATGCAATATTATTGCCATTTTCCCAAACTTGAATTTCTCTTAAATCAATTGATGATACTCCTGTATTTTCTATCCTTAGTCTTTTAATTGGAGAATAATCTCCAAAAAGATTTTTTGTATTTACACCAGATGTTCCCAAATTGTTAATTGTAATCACAGCATCATCAGCTATAATTTGGTTATAACTTAAATCATTAGAAAATCCTAAATTATAATTAGAATAATCAGGACCTTTGTATTTTAGTACATAATAATCAGTCATAGGTAGATTATTATAAAATTGAATTATTCCGTTTCCGTTTTGATCATATAGAAACAAATCATAAGACCTATTATAACTTATGTCAGTTGTACTTGTTATAACAATTGATTGCAAATCATTGATTGGTATTGACTGTTTAAGCGTAAAATCTATAAATTCATTACTAGTGTTTTTTGTTCTATAATCTAAAAATTTACCGAATGAATCAGATGATCTCCTATAGTCTAAGTTAGTATATCCATTTGATTGATCATTTATAATATCGAGTCCACTTAAATCAATAAACTTTGTGTTTACAAATTCTCCATTTTTAGGTATTTTATAAAATTTAGTTCCATTCTTTATACCAACTGCCCATATAAATCCTTCTGGATCTAATGTCCAATAAAGACCATGATGTAAACGACCTGCATACCCAGTACCCCAACCACCACCAAGCCATCTAGTCCAATGAGTACCATCTCCTTTTAATTGATCTGCTGCTATCCCTTCGGCCCATTCAACTCCTCTATAAGCAATATCTTGATTATAGCCTGCTCCAACTACCTTATTAGTTATACCTGTTTTTCCATCTACTCTTATTACAGTCATACTATGTACGCTATTAGTTGACGAACCATATGAAGAAAAATATATGTCATCATTACTATCTATCGTTATATCAGCACAATAGAAAATTTCTGCAAACATTAGATGTTGGTTTTCTTGATTATAATGATCTATTACATTTGCACTAAGATGATAAATATTATCTACTTCCCAAGGATTGCCAGAATAATCAACTGTACTTCCAAATATAGTTCCTGATTTATAAATAACATTAACACCATTGGTAGTTGGTTCTGAGGAATTTCTTTTAGTGATAAATACATTACCTTGACTATCGAATGCAATTCCAGTGACAACATCTCCAAAAACAGTATTATAGACTGGTATATAGTTATCAATATTTTCAAATGTATTTGTATTAACATTATATATTTTACTAGAATAATTATTGGCAAATAGAACATGTGGATCTCTAAAAGATAACCAAAAACTAGTATTCCTGTTATATGTAGTAGAAATGGAGAAAATATTAGAATCTTGTGTTAATTGATTTAAATCTGATTGTGTATTTCCAGAATAAGTATCATTGACTGAATCATATGTTATTTTGTATAAATGGACTTTATTATTGGAAGAATAAGCATGAGTACAAAAATAAATATTTCCGTTATTGTCAATGGTAAAATCATGATAATAATCAGAGGAAGTCCAATCATAAATTACAGAAGATGGTGTTGTAAGAATATTTTTATAAAGTTGTACTTGGCTATTTACTCCATATGCAACACCATTTGCATCAAATTTAATTACAAGCCATTCATAATTTCCAGTTGTTGGGTAGTTAAGATTATATGAAAACACTAATTCATCACCAGAATATGGGAAAAATACGTCTGTGCTATGGCTACTTGTATTATAATTAAAAGATGGTCCAGCATATTGGAATATAGTTGAATTTATATATTGTTCAGAGTTATCTAAAGATGTTAACAAATTATCACTTTCATCGTAAAGTTTTAATATTGAAAACTTATTAGATGAACTATCATAATTATAAAATTTTATATTTTCAAGTAAAGTTATACTGAAAGATTCTGATAAATCAATTTCAATAAATTCACCTTTATATGGACTTGTTTCAACAAAACTATTCATGTCAGTATCTACAAGATTAATAGATAAGTTATTGTTTGCTATACTTGATTGTGTAATTAGATGATTTACATCATTTGCTATATTTTGATCATTGTACCAGACTTCCACATTTTTGAATTTTAATGGTTCATCTTCTGATGATTCAATTCTAATTTTCTTTAAATTTACTGTTGATGACTGAGTTATAGTTACACTTGATGTATCAATATAGTTTTCATTATATGCCCAAACTTGAATATCATTTATGTTAATAGGAACAGCAGATGTATTTTGTAGTCTTATTCTATTTAAATGAACTGATTTTGAAGATACAATATAATCATATGGATTTTCATTAATGGCAACGTTAGTATTATCAGACCAAACTTGAAGCTCTCTAATATTTAAATCATTTGAGTCATTTGATCTTAATTTTATTTTTTTAATATATGGATATTCTTTAATAGAATCATGGAAATTATATAGATATTGATTTGAATTAGATAAATCATTCCATTTTGCCCAAGTAGATAAAGTAAATATACTTCCTAAAGGTGCAGATTCTAAAGAAATATGGCTAGTTGACAAATCATTTGTTCCAGGTAAAACAATTCCATCTTCTTGTACTTTTTTTAGTTGAACGTCATATACATAAACAATTTTATCTGTATCATCAACTGCTGATAATTTTAATGTCATTTGATTTCTTGTTGATATAAATTCAGCATTTTGTGAAAGAGGAACTATTGTTAATATCGGTAATGAGGTATGTAAAATATTATTATTGATTGAAACTTGTAGTCTGTTTCCATTGTAATTTTCTTCTGTATAATATTTCCATGATACCCTATATTTATTTCCAATTTCTAAATTAGATACGTCTTGGAAAATTGATTGATTATATCTTAGTCTTAAATAATTTTCTGTATTTGAAAGATCAACAAAAGTATTTCCTGATGATGAAGAAGCATTAGTATACCAATTAGAAGGCACCCCGCTTTCATCATTTAATAATGGATTAAATACTCCATTTATAATTAAGTTATCTGTAAATATTCCAGAATTATCTAAACCTCTATCAGTATATGGACCATATATTGTTGCATTCATTCGATCAGATACAGAGATTAGGTCTTTTCCATAATTAGGTACTGAATCTGATATATTGTAAAAGTCAATATGGTTTCTAATATTTGTTTCTTGAGGTATATTAAAATTACTGAAGTATGTACTATTTGATCCATTTGAATAACTTAAGTTGAAAGAATCAAATAAATAAAATTTACTTTCGCTTACGTCTTGTTCAAATTTGTATCTATTACCTAAATCATAAAGTTGTTTTACTTCAGATCCAGATAGTATAGTATCCCAAATTGAGAACTTAGATATATTAAGATCTTTATTTGAATTATCAGGTCTTCCTAAATAATGAACACCTCTTGTTATTTCTGATTTTAATATGTTTGGAGTTTGATTAGATGATATTAAAACACCATCAAGATAAACTAAACTATCAGTATTACCAAAAGTAATTGTTAAATTATGATCTTTAGATCTTAATAAATTATTTCCAGTTGTCCATTTTGTATAGTTTGAACTATCATCTGTTATATTGATATCTACTGAATATCTATAACCAACATTACCATTATTAGAAATATCTATTACTTGACTTGTTTTACTAGTGTCATAATTTTTAGAGAAATAAACAAGACTTGAACTAGAATCCAAAGAACTAAATACATTAAACCATAAAGACATTGTAAAATCACCTCCAATACTAACATTAGATAAATCAATATAATTACTATCTTTAATGTTGACACCACTTATATCTGTTGTAACTGAACCAGATACTAAACCATCCATTCTGTTTAATTTGTTACCATTATCTTTCAAAAACATCTTATCAGTGGTAGAGTAATTAATAAAGTCAAAGTGATGGCTGAGGTTTTCATATTTTGGAACATAATTATAATTGTAATGAGTATGAGTTGGTTTACTGTGATTGACTAATGATAGATCTATCGTTGAAACATCTTGAATTAGATGATCAGAAAGTTGTATTATGTTAGCTCTTGTATTTGTAAATTGTCCTGGAACATAAGATAAATCATGAATTATTGATGTAGTATAATCTGAAGTTCTAGTTTCTGGTTCAAGAGAAAATCCTTTTATTTTATAAGCATTAGAGTTATCAGTTAATCGTGTCCTAAAGAAAATATTATCACTATTATCGAATAATTCTACATAACTATTGTATAAACCGTCATTTAAAATAGATTCACTTGATTCACCCGATCTATGATTAAATAATACAATTGCTTGTATGTCTGTTGCTTGATAATTTCTGGTTAGCTCCAAATAAAACATATTATATCTAGAATCATTTTCATAATTAAACGATGAAGCAATGTTACTGATATCAAGATTATTGTTAAATAGATTATTTGAAGGTAAAGCTTCGTAAGGATATGTATTACCATTACCTATGTATGAAACTATATTATCATGAGCAATATTAGATCCATCAACCCAAATTTGAATTTCATTAAACCTTAGTTTATTTGAAGTTTTATAAATTCTTATTTTTTGAAGTAAAATATTATCCAAATTCCTATTATGGAACAATACTTTGTTTGAGTATCCATGAGGGTTGTAGCTACTATCAAATAATCTTGTAAATGGAAATTCTCCTGTCATGTTCCAATTTAATTGAGATAATGGATTAGCGATATTTGAAACATCATTTCCAAATGAAAAGAAGTAACCACCTTTTAATGCTTTATTATTACTTTGATCAATATATCCATTATCTCTTGAAAAATTAATAACTGCTTTTTTATCAGTTTTTATAAAATCAGCAACAGTAGTTGAAAAAATTTCAAAGTATTTATTAATTGGTTCTAATTTTTCACCGTGATAAAATCTCATTTCTTTAATGCTTCCTATAAATGGATTGTGTGCATAACCTCCAAGATATGCATTAGTTGTGGTTAGTACTGGACCTTCTAATGGACCTGGAACAATTCCAGTATATATATTATCATCTAATACTAACTTACTTTCTGATGTATCCATATTGTAAGTAAATTTTAAGAAATGATAATTACCATCCTGTAGATTGCCAATATTATTATCTCCATAAATTATTTCTCTTCCAGGTATTGCAAATTGAATTCTATCATCATCTGTTACCTTAATATTATACATGTGCCCAGTATTAGATTGATCATTTGTGTTTCCTATTTCTATTAAAGATATACTTACTCCAGGATTGTAATATGTAGTTTTAAATTTACACTCAAATGTAACAACTTCATTTCCTAATGAAAATGGATTTTGGAATCCAGGTATAACATCAAACAAATCTATTGAACTACTATTTGATCCAAGGTAATTGTTTTCTGTTAAATATTCATAATAAAATAAATGAGCACTATCATAATATCTTTCATAATGTATTGGATTTGCACCTCCAAAGTTTTGATTTTTTGTTGATTCTCCTGAATTATCTAAAACATATGTTCTTGAACTTGATGATCCATAAATTTGTTTATCAAATGATAATGTCATACTAGAACTATTATCAGATTGAGTAGGATTTAATCTTAAATTAATAGGAGCTAATGGATTACCAATTGGTATAGTTCTTCCTGTAAGACCAAATCCTGTTCCTAATTCAGAACTTGAACTTATAATATTTGAGTATGAAAGATCAACATTGTAATCTGTATTTGATAATAAATTATAAATTGTTACAGTATTTCCAATTACTGTATCATCTTGTATGTAAACACTGAAATTTATATATTCTATTTGATGAGGATTATATGAAGAGTCTATTATTTTTGTTAAAGTTGTTCCTCCTGTAGGTGTATACTTGATAATTAATTGATCAATAACAGGTAAATAGATATCATTGTATCCGATTGGGTTTTGTTTTACTTTATTTATTTTATATGAAAACAGTGATAATATTGATTTATACCCATTTGTATATCCTTCTAGGTTATAATTTGTGTCAACTAATACATTTGGAACATTGTATGATACTCCATTAATAAAATTAGCAGATATATCATCTGTTCTAATTACTCCACTAACGTCTAAATCAAATCTAGGATTTTCATTTAAGTTGATACCTATTCCTTCCTCAGTTATTGATATTTTAGAATTATCATTTATTTTAAGATCAACTCTAGTACCAGAATTTACAACAGTTTCTCCTTTGTTATTTTGAGAAAAAGCATATTTTTGTGTATCTGAATAATCAAGATGTGAAAATGTAGCTTGATCAGATCTACCAGCTGGTCCTATTGTTGCTCTGCCAATATGACTAATAGTGTCTGAATTATAACCAACTTTCATGTTTCCATTTATATCCAGTTTTGCAGATGGGTTTTGTAATCCAATTCCTACTCTACCTCCATCATAGTATATATTTCCTAAATCTCTTGTCCATGGAGAAGAAATAACATCATCTAGTTGAGATTGGATATCTCTATTTAAATTAGATAGATAGTTAATCTGTTGTCCTGTTGCTGTAATTACAGTGTTCCCTAATTTTAAATCATTAGTGACAGTTACTGTTCCTAATAAATTAGGATCTCTAATTGTTGCACTATTATCTAATGTTGTTGCAAGAGCAGCAACGCCATCTAAGTTAGCAGATAATGTTGCTTTTGTTCCAGTAAAAATTTCATTTATATTAGATGCATCAGTAATCATTGTAAATTTTTTTTCTGATCTATCAAATCCCATAAATCCTATTTTAGAACCAGAATCAAAATATCTAAATTCAATTCCTCTATCTTTATTATCATTAAATAATGGTTCAGTATCTCCACCTAGTGTCATAATAGGATCATCAATAGTTACATTATTTGAATTTACTGTTGTTGTTGTTCCATGAACAATAAGGTTTCCATCTACATTTAAATTATCCTTAATTGTTACTTCAGAAGTAGTATGTCCAATTTCTATTGGAATACCACTATTTAATGTTCCAATTTTAATACCATCAGAACTATTTGTGTCTAAACTAATTTTATTTGTACCTGTTACTTCTAAAGATCCAGTTGGATTATTTGTTCCAATACCTACATTACCTTCTACAATAAGACTATTTGATGGTGGATTTGCATTGCTTGAATATGAAGACCCAATGATAACATTTCCTGATATATCGAGTTTAGCGTTAGGGTCTGTTGTACCAATACCAACGTTACCTTCAATAATTGCACCTTGTGATGGAGCTGTTGATGAAGTGAAATTTGATCCAATAGAAATTCCTCCAGCAACATCAAAAATATTTGTTGGAGTTGATGTTCCAACACCGACATTACCTCCATTAAATAATGCTGCATATTTATAAGTAATATTAGTAACATTTCCAGCATCAACATTTAAAGCTACAATGGTATCACCTGATCTAATTTGATTTGGGCTACCAGTATATTGAATATTAGCTAATATATCGGTGTAATCTTCGAATGCATTATTGGTTCCATTGAAATTATGAACTAAATTTAATAATCTGGACATTCCAATTCTATCATTAGAAGATACATCAATGTAATGAGTCGGTGAATTACTATTTATACCTAAAAACCCTTCAGAAGAAATTATCATTTTATTAACATTATTATTTCTGAAAGTAATATTTTTTTCTGAAGATGCATTAATAAATGTACTTCCTTCAGAATCCTGTGAAAAAGCATAATCAGTAGATGAATTTTTATCAATATGGGCAAAAGTAGCAATATCTGAATCTACATTATTATAACCTATAGCTGCTCTTCCCAAAAAACTTGTAGTATCTTTATCGTAATCACCTCTTATTGAACCCCTAACATCAAGTTTTGCATTTGGTGTTGATGTCCCTACACCTAAATCTCCTGAAGATAAAACCATTTTATCAGTATTATTTTCTTTGAAATGAATTTTTTGACCGCCAGGACTATTTAAGTATAAAGATCCCAAATCTGTATGTATTATACCATAGTCAGATGCTGAATTTCTATCAATATGTGAAAAAGATGCAAAATCAGTATCTGTTCCATTGAACCCAATTGCAGCTCTTCCTAAATAACTTATTGTATCAGTATCATATGATGCTCTAATTGATCCATTGACATCTAATTTAGAATTAGGAGATATAGTACCAATTCCGACATCTCCTTGTACTAGTAATCCATTAATTGGCGAATTATGAGTACCAGCATAAGATGTTCCTATTGTTGCTCCACCTTTAACATCTAATTTGTTATTAGGAGTTGATGTACCAATACCTAATTGTCCAGAAGGATCAATTCTAATCATTTCTGACTCGTTGATAGAAAATAAAATGTTTTTACCTGTTTTTGAATTTAAGGTAGTTTCTCCTAATGAATTTTGACCAATTGCAAATGAGCTTTTTTCTGTTTTTACAGAAACATGGCCAAATGTAGCAAAATTAGTATGACCATCAGTATGACCAATATATGCTTTTCCTAGTAAACTTTGTTCTGTCATATTAACACCTGCTCTAATAGCACCACTTACATCAAGTAATGTAGTTGCATTAGAATGACCAATTGCTACTCTACCTTCAACTAGTAATCCATTATTTGGAGCAGTTGTAGATCCAGCAAAACTTGATCCAATAACAACTGACCCTCCAATATCAGTTTTATTTTGAGGAGAATGTGTTCCTATTCCTACTGATCCCTCTATAATTAATCCATCTGCTGGTGCAGATTGTTGGCCTGCAAATGTAGATCCAATTGCCATATTACTATTTACATCTAATGAATTGACAGGACTTGATGCATTAATACCAATTTTACCGCTAAATCCAGGATTTAGTATTGATGATTTAGTATCAATCTGTGATTGTACTGATTGAGTAACACCAGATAAGAAATTTAATTCTTCTGCAGTTGTAGTAATTTCTGTTGTTCCAATTTTAAAACCAGAAGGTATTGTTAAATTACCAATTAAATTAGCATTTTCAATAGTTGCATTAGGTAAAACTGTTGTTGCTGTAGAAGCATTTCCTTCGAGAGATCCAACTAAAACTCCATTTATACCAGAAAAATTTTTATTATTATTTGTAGCTGATGTAAGGAAAACAAATTTTCCTTGGTCGTTATCGTATCCAAAGAATCCTCTTTTGGCCTGGGTATCAAAATAATTAAATTCTATACCCTTGTCAACATTATTATCTGCTTGAAGATTAGATGGTCCAATAGTTAAAATAGAATCATTAAAGTTTACTGAACTAGAATTAATTAATGTTGATGATCCATTTACAGTTAAGTTACCAGTTATGTCTAATGCATCTTTAACTGAAACTGTTGATGATGAATTACCTAATATTATAGGTGTATTTTGATTTTTTGTACCAATCATAATTCCACTTGTATCAGTTGTATCCAAAGTAATTTTTGAATCACCTGTGACTACAAATTTACCATCAGGAGAATTTGTACCAATACCTACTGACCCTTCTATAATTAATCCATCAGATGGAGCTGTAGTATTTCCTGAATAATTAGTTCCTATAGCAACAGATCCATCAATATCAAGTTTGTTTTGAGGAGTTATTGTACCAATTCCAACACTACCTTCTATTAGCAATCCATTAATAGGTGCAATATCGACACCTGAATAAGTAGAACCTATTACTGCACCTCCCTCAATATCTAATTTATTTTTTGGATTATTAGTTCCTATCCCTAAATTTCCGCTTAAATCTAATAATAATTTTTGAGTAGAATCTGTGAATATTTTAAATCCTTCCTCTTTATTATATCTAATTCTTCCAAGATAATCTGAATTTCCAGTATCATCTACAAAATCAATATACCCACCACTATCGTTTGAAGATATTATTTGTATTAATCCATTTGTTCCATCATTGGCACCGATTACTACACCAGGATCACTTTGGAAAGTATCATGAATAGTTTGGCTCCCAGTAAAGTATCCAAATCCTTCAGTGAATACATCGCCATTTACATTTAATTTATAAGTTCCTGAGCTTGAAGTACCAATACCAACATTTCCACTAGAGTCAACGACCATTGCATTATTCTTTCCAATATTAACATCACCAAAGTATTTTATTTCTAGAGCAGTAAAATTATATGAATTATTTTCAAATGTTGATGCAGTATTAATTTTTAAATCTCCTTGATTATTAACAATTGACCAATCTTGATTGTCTGTACTACCGAAACCTGTATTATTTTGTCCTCTTAATAATTCTATTCCTGAATTTGTATTACCTTGACTTGTATCAATTATACTTATTATAGCATTATCATCTACAACTGATAGTTTTTGTCTAGGTTCTATAGTACCTATACCAACATTACCGCTATGTGTAATTCTTAATCTTTCAGCCATTGACACATCAGAATTAGGATGTGTAAAGAAAGCTAAACCACCACCTAATGTAAAATTATCAGTAGTTTTTACACTTGCTATCATACCTGTTGGAATTATTTGAGGTTGTGCAACATTATTAGAAAATCTTTGATTAAAGAAAAGTTGTGAACCAATACTATTTTTTATTGCTGTTCCAGAATCATCATTTGATATTACTAAACCTCCTGAATGAATATCTTCAGAAGATTTACCATCGAAGAATCCTTCTTTAGTATATGATGCATGAATAGTTCCCAATGGTGTTGATGTTCCTACTCCTAAAGAACCTTCAGTAATAAAAACATCATTACCATTAGATTTCCATTGAGAACTTGTAATTATAGAACCATTATTAGTTAAATTACCTGTAAAGTTAATATTTCCACTAACATCTAAATTATAACCGGGGTTATTATTGCCTACACCAACACTACCTTCAATAATTAATCCATCGCTAGGACTAGTGCTAGCTCCTGCATAAGATTGACCAATAGCCACACCTCCATTTATATCTAATTTGTTTTGTGGAGTGTTTGTACCAAGACCAACACTTCCTTCTACCAATAGTCCATCTGAAGGTGCAGTTAAAATACCAGCATAAGAGCTACCTATCACAGCATTACTATTAACATCTAATGAATTTTTAGCAGTGGAGGTATTTATTCCCATTTTACCAGTCATAATTGGATCAGTTGATCTGAGAGTATCATTAAGTTGAGCCTGAATAGAACTAGTAACTCCACTCAATGTATTTAATTCATCAGCAGTAGCAGTAATAGTTTTGGATCCATATATTAAAGTTCCTGATAAATCAAAATTATCTGTAACCTTCAATCCTGATACTGTTGAGTTTGGAACTAATGTTGAAGCTGAATCAGCGATACCTTCTAAATCTGCAAATATTTTACCTTTTGTTCCAGAAAATGTTAATCCGGTATCAATTGCATTTTTAAGAAAAGTAAATCTGTCGTGTGAATTATCATAACCAAAAAATCCAATTTTTCCACTATCTTTAAAATATCTAAACTTGATACCTCTATCTAAATTATCTTGTACTGTTGGATTACTACTTCCTCCTAATGTTAGTACTGGTTCTTGAACTGTAATTATACTTGTATTTACAGATGATGTTACACCCATAACTTGTAGATCTCCATTTACAACTAAATTATTTCCTACTGTTGTTATTGAACTTCCACCACCAAGAGTTACTGGAACAGAAGGATTTGCACTTCCAATATTAATACCATTATTTGAATCTGTTGTATTGATGTCTATTCTTTCTGAGCCATCAATAGTAAATGTTCCACTAGGATTATTAGTTCCAATTCCTACATTACCTTGAACAATTAAGCCGTTTAGAGGAGCATTTGATACTCCACTGTAATTATTACCTATTGCAACTGAGCCGTTAATATCGACTTTATTTTTAGGAGTTGAAGTACCTATACCCACTTTACCTTGAACTAATAAACCATTAATATCAGCAGAATTTACTCCAGCATAACTTGATCCAATTACAGCTGATCCACCAATGTCTAGCTTATTTTGAGGTGTTGTTGTACCTATACCTGTATTCCCTGTACTCTTAATTGTAATTATACTTGAGTCATTATTTAAGAATTCAATATCTTCTCCAATTTTTGAATTTATTTTAGTTCCTCCTTGACTTGTTACACCAAATGAATATGATTTTTGTTCATTCCTAACATTGAAATGTCCAATTGTTCCTATATCACCTTGTCCATTATTAAAACCGATATATGCTCTACCAAAAACACTTTGAGAGTCTGAATTAGCTCCACCAAAAATAGCTCCACTAACGTCAAGTTTTGTAATAGGATTTGTTAAACCTATTCCAACGTTACCTTCAACTAATAATCCATTTGTAGGGGATGTATTTACACTAGAATATGATGAACCAATTGAAACTCCTCCAGCAACATCAAGCTTATTTTTTGGTGATATTGAACCAATTCCTAAGTTACCTTCAATAAGAAGTCCATTTGAAGGTGCTGTTTGAGATCCTGCATAAGTTTGACCAATTACCATATTATTATTTACATCCAATGAGTTAACTGCAGATTCAGTATTAATTCCAATCTTTCCAATAAATGATGGGTTAGTTCTTGAAACCATACTATCTAACTGAGTTTGGACTGGTCCAGATAATCCACTTAAGAAGTTAATTTCAGCAGCTGATGCAACAATATTTGTTTGTCCTATAATTAAAGTTGATACAGTTGTATTTCCACTAATAGTCAAGTTACTTGCTGTTGCTCCATCAGACAGAGATGTGGCAGAAGTAGAGGAACCTTCCAAATCTGCAACTAAAGTTGCTTTTGATCCTGTAAAAACTTCAGAATTATTAGTAGCATCAGTAAGTAATACAAATTTACCTATAGAAATATCATAGCCCATGAATCCTCTTTTAGAAGCAGTGTCGTAATATCTGAATTCAATACCTCTATCTTTGTTATCATTTGAAGTAGGATTATCATTGCCTCCTAAAGTCATAACCGGATCTTGAACAGTAACTGTTGTTGAATTTACAGTTGTAGTTGTTCCAGTTATAGATATATTTCCTTGAACAACTAAATCGTTACCGATTGTGACTGTAGATGAATTATGACCAATTGATATTGGGACATTACTATTTACTGTACCAATTGAAATTCCATTAACAGTATTTGTTGTTTCGATTGATATCTTTTCTGTTCCTGAAACTACAAAAGATCCTTGAGGATTACTTGTCCCTACTCCAAGACTACCTTCAATTATCATTCCATTAATTGGAGCTGAACTAGTTCCAGAATAAGATGAACCTATAGTTACTGATCCTGCTACATCTAATTTACTCTTGGGATCATTAGTACCAATACCAGTTTTACCTTCTATTATTAGTCCATTAGTTGGTGCAGAGCTAGTTCCAGAATATAAAGATCCTATAGTAGCTCCACCATAAACATCTAATCTACTTTTTGGATTTAGAGTTCCAATACCGAAATTTGAATTTGAATCTAAAATCATTTTACCAATATTTGATATATTGAATTCTATATCATTCAATGTATTTATTGTTGTCTTTCCTGTGTTATCTTGTTTCAATGCAAAATTATTTGATGTATTGTAATCTATATGTGAAAATGTAGCATCATCATCTGTTCCTGAATAACCAACTGCTGCTCTACCAAAATAACTTGTTTTATTAGAATCATATGCTGCGGAAATAGAATCATTTATCTCTAATTTATATGATGGATTATTAATTCCTATTCCAACATTACCTGTAGAAGAAATTACCATCTTTTTAGAATCATTAATATTAAAAGAAATTGACTTATCAACAGCTGCATTTAAGAAAGTATCTCCTGAATTAGATTGCATTAATGCATATGATGTCTGATTATTATTTGATAAATGAGAAAATGATGCATTATCAATATCAGAATTATTATAACCGATAGCAGCTCTACCCAAGAAATTTGTAACATCTGTGTTATATCCAACTCTGATTGAACCTCCACTAACATCAAGAGCCGAAGTAGGACTATTAGTACCAATACCGACATTACCTTGTACTATCATTCCATCACTTGGTGATGAATTTGAGCCAGCAAAACTTGAACCTATTGTTACTCCACCTGCAACATCAAGTTTACTTTGAGGAGTTGTAGTGCCGATACCCATACTTCCAGTAGAAGTTAATCTTGCCACATCAGATTCATTTATTGAAAAGTTAATACTTTGAGAAGATTTTGCATTAATTTTTGTAACACCAACGTTTGTTTGACCAATTGCATAAGAATTTCTTTCATTTCTTAAAAGATAATGACCGAATGTAGCGAAATTATTTTGACCTAAAGTATGACCAATATATGCTCTACCAAATGCGCTTTGAGTATTAGTATTTTCTCCTCCATATACAGATCCACTTACATGAAGTTTTACACTAGGATTTGTTACACCGATACCAACACTACCTTCTACTAAAAGTCCGTTCGTTGGTGCAAAATTAGTTCCAGAAATCGTGTTACCAATGACTGCACTTCCTGCAATATCTATTTTATTTTGAGGTGAGTTGGTACCGATACCAACACTTCCTTGGACGATTAAACCATTTGAAGGTGCACTTGAAACTCCTGCATACGCAGAACCAATTGCTACATTACTATTTACATCTAATGAATTTTGAGCTGTTGTTGTATTAACACCTAATCTTCCTGTAAATGTTGCATCATTAGAAGAAGGAATATTATCTAATTGCCCTTGTAAATCTGATCTAACATTTGATAAAAAATTAATTTGGGCACCTGTTGCTGTTATTTCTGTAGATCCTAATACAAGATTTGCAATTGTAGTTGTTCCATTAATATTTATTCCATTAATTGTTGAGTTATTAGCCAAGGATGAAGCTGTAGATGCATTACCCTCAAGATTTGCAATAAGTGTTCCTTTTGTTCCCTCAAATACTTCATTATCATTAGAAGCATCTAGTAATAAAGTAAATTTTTCTAAGCTATTATCGTAGCCCATAAATCCTCTTTTTGATCCAAATTTATAGTATCTGAATTCAATACCTCTATCTTTATTATCATTTGATTCTAAGTTGGAATTGCCGCCAAGAGTTACTATAGGATCTTCAATAGTTACAACAGTTGAATTTACAGTAGTTGTGTTACCGAATACTTTCAAGTTTCCTGTAACTTCTAAATCATCACCTATTGTAACTTTAGAAACTGAAGAACCTATTGTTACTGGTATGTTTGTATTATTTGTTCCAATAGAAATGCCATTGGTTGAATCAAGTGTATCTAGTTTAATTTGATTTGTTCCAGCAACAACAAAAGTTCCAACAGGAGCATTAGTTCCAATACCAACACTTCCTTCAACTATTAAACCATTAGCAGGAGAAAAGTTAGTTCCTGAGTAAGATGATCCTATTGCAACACCTCCTTCAACATCTAATTTATTTTTAGGATTTGAAGTACCTATTCCTACATTACCTTCGATGATAGCTCCTTCAGAAAAATTATTTGTAGACGATGGTTTTGTTCCTGCATAATTGGAACCTACTGCTATTGCCCCTGCAACATCAAGTTTGTTTTTTGGAGCATCTGTTCCAAGACCCATACTACCTTCAACCAATAGTCCGTTTGTAGGAGCAATTATACTACCTGAATATGTATCACCAATACTAGCTCCGCCTTTAACATCTAATAAATTCTTTGGATCATTTGTACCAATTCCTAATTTACCTTCTCTTGTCAATCTCATTTTTTCGACATCATTTATACTAAACATTATTGTCTTGGCAGTTCCAGCATTAAGATGTGTATCCCCAGATGAAGTTTGCATTAATGCATATTGGTTTCCTGAATTTATATTAACATGTGAAAATGTTGCAGATCCTGAATCAGAATCATTATAACCAATTGCTGCATTACCAAAATAAGAAACTACATCAGAAGAATATCCTGCTCTAATTGTGCCTGTAACATCAAGTGGACTCTGTGGATTACTATTACCAATACCTACTCTTCCCTCAACTATCATACCATTAGTTGGAGCTTCATATGTTCCTGCAAAATTTGAACCAATGGCAACAGTAGAATTTATGTCAAGATTATTAACAGCACTATCTACATTCACACCAACATTACCTGTTAATTTAATGTCATTTTGTGATGTAGCTGCATTTAATTGATCTTGAATATTACCAGTTAGACCTGATAAAAAGTTAAATTCAGGTCCTGTAGCAGTAATAGCAGTAGTACCAATTGTTAAATTTGATATAGTAGTTGTCCCAGTCAAAGTTAAATTTTCTGCAGTTGCTCCACTAATAATTGAACTAGCTGCAGACGCTGTTCCTTCTAAATCAGCAATAATGGTTCCTTTTGTTCCTGTAAAAATACCATTAGAATCAGTGGCTGATGTTAAAAATGTAAATTTTCCTGTTGAAGTATCAAAACCATAAAATCCTGATTTACCTGAATTTGTAAATACATCATAGTATCTAAATATAACACCTCTATCTTTACCATCATTGAAAGTTGGAGGTACAGTACCACCAACTGAAATCGTAGGATCAGGCACAGTAATTGATGCTGATATAGTTGTAGTCATTGTTCCTTGTACATCAAGATTTCCACTAATAACAACATTACCATAAAATTGAGAATTATTTGTTGAGTTACCTAAACTAATAGGAATATTTGTACCTGTAGTACCTATTCTTATTCCAGCATTACTAGTTGTATTTATCTCTATTCTTTCATCACCTGATACAATCATTGTGCCAGTTGGATTATCTAGTCCTACACCTAATCTACCTTCAACAATTAAACCATTTGTAGGTGCACTTTTAGATCCTGCATAAGAATTTCCAATAACTACTCCTCCATTAATATCTAATTTACTTCTTGGATAATTAACTCCAATTCCTACATTACCTTCAACAACCATTCCATTTGTAAAATTATTTGTAGAATCTGTTGCACTACCTGCATATGAAGATCCAATTGCTAATGATCCTGCAATATCTAATTTATTTTTAGGATCATTTGTTGCTATACCTACAGAACCTTCAACTATTAATCCATCATTAGGAGCTTCGCTTGAACCAGCATAAGATGAACCAATAGTAAGATTTCCTCCTATATCTAAACTACTTTGTGGATTAAGTGTAGTAATACCGATTTTACCACTATTAGCTATTCTCATTTTTTCAAAATCATTTATTCTAAATGTTATTTGTTGTCCTACTGTAGCGTTTATTAATGTTTCACCAGTTGATGATTGTAAAAGAGCATAATCATTTTGGGTGTTTCTGTCTATGTGGGCAAATGATGCATGATCAGAATCACTTGTATTATAACCAATTGCTGTTCTTCCAAAGTAACTTGCAACATCTAAATTGTAAGAAGCTCTCATGCTTCCATTGATATCAAGTTTTGAATTTTGATCTGGTGTTGATGTACCAATACCTAATGTACCCTCAATAATCATACCTCCTGTTGGAGCAGTAATACTAGATAATCCTGCAAATGTATTACCAACAACTACTCCACCTTTTACATCTAATTCATTATTTGGAGTTTGAGTGTTTACGCCAACTTTTTCAAAATATGCTAGTTCAGTTGTAGGGATATTATCAAGTTGAGTTTGTAAATCAGAAGTTAAACCTGCTAAATAATTTATTTGTATACCTGTTGCTTGGATAGGAATATTATCCAATACAAGGCTACTAATATTTGTTGTACCGTTAATAGTTAAATTTGATGTTGTTGATCCTGATGCTATTGATGAAGCTGTTGCAGCATTACCTTCTAAATCAGCAATAATTACACCTTTTGTTCCTTGCATTATTTCTTGATCATTATCGGCATCAGTTAAGAAGGTAAATTTTTTAGTAGAATAGTCGAATCCCATAAATCCAGTTTTAACAGAAGAATCGTAATATTTAAACTCAATACCTTTATCTTTTAAATCAGATTCATTTGGTGAAGTTTCTCCTAAAGTTATTATAGGATCTCTAACTTGAAAGTTTAATGAGCTTATAGTAGTATTAGAGCCATTGACTATTAAATCACCGGTAATATTTAAATTATCATTAATTGTAACTTCTGAAGTAGTATTACCAATGCTAATAGGAACACTTGATGATGATGTACCAATTTTAATACCATCTGTAGTATTTGATGTTTCAAGTTCTATTTTACCACTTCCAGATGTTACTAAAATGCCATCTGGAGTTGTAGTTCCTATTCCAACATTACCTTGTACTAATAGACCATTAGATGGAGCAGTTACAACACCCGCATATGATGTTGATCCAATAACAGCTCCTCCAACAATATCCAAACTATTCTGTGGAGTTGTAGTATTAATCCCTACTTTTCCAGTAAATCTAGGATCTGCAGTTGGTGGTAATGCATTAATTTGACTTTGAACGTCACTTGATAAACCAGATAAAAAGTTAATTTCTTCAGCAGTAGCTGTTAAAGCAGTAGTTCCTAAAACAAGATTAGCAATTGTTGTTGTTCCATTAATTGTTAAATCAGAAGTAGTTGAATTATTTAATAATACAGAAGCTGTATCAGCATTACCTTCTAAATTACCAACTAATGTTCCTTTGTCACCAGAAAAAACTTCACTAGTATTGGTAGCATCAGGAATAAATAAAAACTTTTTAGAATGATTGCTAAAACCCATAAATCCAATTTTTTCACTTGCATCATAATATTTAAATTCTATACCTCTATCTACTCCATCATTAATTGTTAATGTAGATGTACCTCCTAAAGTTATTGTTGTATCTTCTAATTTAATTGATGATGTGCTAACTGTTGTTGTTGTGCCAGTTACAGTTAAATTTCCTGCTACAACTAATTCGTCATTTATGGTTACTGTAGAATTGGAATTACCAATTTTAATAGGAACATTAGGTGTCGATATTCCAATAGAAATACCGTTTGTTGTATCTGTTGTTTCTAAATCTATTCTTTGAGAACCAGACACAGTTAATGTTCCTGAAGGACTATTTGTTCCTATTCCTACATTACCTTCTACAATTAAACCATCTGTAGGAGCTTCATTAGTTCCAGAATAGTTTTGGCCAATTGTTACACCACCTTCAATATCCAACTTACTTTTTGGATTATTAGTACCAATTCCAAGTTTTCCTTCAGGTGTAATTCTGATATTTTCTACATCATTAACTCTAAATGTTATATTTTTATCTGTTGGAGTATTTATTATTACACTTCCATCAGATGTTTGGGCAAATCCAAAGTTAGTACTTGAATTCATATCTATGTGTGAAAAAGTAGCTACATCAGAATCTGTTCCATTATATCCTATCGCTGATCTACCAAAAAAACTTGTTGTATCAGTATCATAATTACCTCTAATTGATCCAATAACATCTAATGCTGTAGAACTATCTGGTTGGAATGTTCCTATGCCCACATTACCTTCAACTAATAAACCATTTAGTGGAGATGCATTTGATCCTGAGTATGATGCTCCTATTGTCACTCCACCTTCAACATCCAATTTACTTTTTGGAATTGGGGTACCTATTCCTAATTTACCATCACTTGTGACTTTCATCATTTCAGAATTATTAATCTTGAATAATATATCTTGACCAGTTGATGAATTGATAGAAGTTAATCCTTGAGCATTTTGTGAAATAGCGAAGTCAGTAGAAGTCATTTTATCAATATGTGAAAATATTGCTAAATTTGTAGTTGCTCCATCATAACCAATTGCTGCATTTCCAAAATAACTTGATATGTCCTGACCATAAGCTCCTCTTATACTTCCGTTGACATCTAATGATGAATTACTATTTGGACTATTAGTTCCAATACCAACTTTTCCTTCAATAATTAAACCATTAGTTGGTGCAGAATTAATACCTGAATATGTAGATCCTATTGTTAGATTTCCATTAATATCAACTTTACTCTGTGGAGATATAACACCAATTCCTAACTTACCCTCAACTAATAAACTATTTGTAGGAGCAGTGCTTACACCAGCATATCCAGTTCCAATTACTGTAGATCCCATTACATCAAGTTTATTTTGTGGAGAACTTGTTCCTATTCCAAAATTACCATCAGTTGCTAATCTAACTTTTTCAGAATCATTAATTCTAAATGTTATTATTTGATCAGTTGATGCGTTAATAAATGTTTCACCAGCGCTAGATTGCATCAATGAATAATTAGTTCCATCGTTTTTATCAAGATGTGCAAAACTTGCAAAATCTGAATCAGAACTATTAAACCCTACTGCGGCCCTTCCAAAATAATTAGTTGTATCAGTATCATATGCACCTCTAATTGATCCATTAACATCAAGCTTGGAATTAGGAGCTGTAGTTCCAATTCCAACATTACCTTCAACTAAAAGACCTCCTGCAGGTGCTTCAAAAAAACCAGGATAAGTAAGACCAATTACAGCATTACCACTCAAATCAACGTTATTAAGCATATTTCTGGTAACATTAATTCTCATTTTTCCATCAAAAACAGGGTTTAATATCTTAGCACATAAATCAATTTGATCTTGAACATTGTCTCTAATATCTTCTAGTTGATTTATTTCGGTTGCTGTTGCAGAGATAAGTGTTCCTCCGAATGTTAAGCTATCAGGAATACTAACTTCACCAGCTAAGTTTGTATTTGTTGTTGTAGCTCTATCTATTAATGTAGTTGCAGTATCTGCATTTCCTGTTAAATCAGCAATTAAATTTCCTTTAGTTCCTGTAAATACTTCACCTGTATTTGTTGCATCTGTTAGAAGTGTAAATTTTCCTAATGCATTATCATATCCTATAAAACCTAGTTTAGATGTGTTATCGTAATATCTAAATTCTATACCTCTATCTTTTAGATCATTATTTACCAAGTCTGAATCTCCACCAAGAGTTAAAACAGGATCATCAATCGTAAATGTTGTAGAGTTAAAAGTACTTATAGTTCCATCAATTGTTAAGTTACCGATAACTGTAAGATTATCATTAACAGTTACTTCTGAAGTTGTATTACCAATTTTAATTGGCACGCCAATATTAGAAGTACCTATTTCTATACCTATATTTGTATCCGATGTTTGTAATGATATTTTTTTAGTGCCTGTTGTTACAAGAGTACCATTTGGTTGATCTGTGCCAATCCCTACATCACCTTCAATAATTAAACCATTAGTAGGAGCAGTTGATAGACCTGAATATGAACCACCGATTGCTACTCCTCCATTAACATCTAGTTTGTTAGCAGCAGTAGAAACACCTAAACCAAGATTACCAGAGTCATTTAAATTAAAAAGATCTGATTTAATATTAAATTTTAATCCTGTTGGTATTTGTATAACTGATCTATGAGCTGCTGATCCTTCAGTCTCATTTCTGAATTGTAAATATTCAGTTCCTAATTTTGTATAATTTATTGTACCTTCAACTGTTAAATTTGCTGTAGGTTGTACAATATTTATACCAACATTTCCTTTGACTATCATACCATCTGTAGGTGCTGCATAACTTCCTGAATATTCTGCACCTATTGATACTCCTCCTTCAACATCAAGTTTACTCATTGGATTTGTAGTTCCTATACCTACTTTTCCTTCAACTAAAAGTCCGCTAGTAGGTGCTGTATTACTTCCTGAATAATTATCACCAATTGTTACTCCACCTGAAATATCTAACTTACTTTGTGGATCATGTTCTCCTAAACCAAATTTTCCCTCTACTAGTAAACCACTTGTAGGTGCAGAATGAGTGCTTGCATAGTTATTACCTATTGTTAAATTACCACCAATATCTAAATTACTTTGAGGTGAAGTTGTACCAATACCAAACTTACCAGTATGATTTAATCTTAAATATTCGGTATCATTTATTCTCATTGTAATAATTTGATTTGATGGAGCATTTAATAATGTATCACCACTTGATGTTTGCATTAATGAATAGTCAGTTCCAGTGTTTTTATCTAAGTGTGAAAAAGTAGCTGAGTCTGAATCTGATGTATTATAACCTATTGCTGCTCTTCCCAAGTAACTTGTAATATCTTTATTATATCCACCATATATAGTTCCACTTACATCAAGCATTGCATTTAGATCAGGAATTGTATTTCCAATTCCCACTTGTCCCTCAACTATTAATCCATTAGTAGGAGCTATATTACTTCCTGAATATGAAGACCCAATTGTAACGTTACCTTCTATGTCAACCTTACTTTGTGGAGTAACAGTACCAATACCAACTTTTCCCTCTACCAACAAACCATCATTTGGTGCAGTATTTGTACTAGAGTATGATTTACCAATAACTGCACTTCCATATATATCAAGTTCGTTCTTAGGATCAATATTTGCAATACCAATTCTATTTTGAACTAATAATGAATTACTAGGTGCTGTTACTGTATTTGTATATCCAGTACCAATAACTGCAGCTCCAGAGATATCAAGTTTATTGTATGGAATTAGAGTTCCAATGCCGATACTTCCTTCTACTACAAGATTATTTCTAGATACATCACCATTTCTTTTAAAATAAGTTTCACCTAATGTTGTATTATAACTATTTGTTAGAGTAGTAAAATGTCCAGGAAATTGTACACCATCACCAATAATACCTTCTATATCTGATTCCAATAATCCTCTTGTTACTGCTATATTACCTGATACATCAGAATTTACAGTAGTCGAACCAACAATAAATTTTTGTATATTTTCTCTCCAACCTATAAATTTATTATCTCCTGAAGTTCCTCTATCAATCAAAATACCTGCATCATTAATAGCAGTTTCTGTTCCATCTGATAATGAAATTATAGAGTCACTTACATCCATATTTGTTGTTCTTACAGTTGTAGTTTCACCATTTACTGTTAATCTTCCAGTTACAACCAAATTATCATTAATTGTTACTTCTGATAAAGTATTACCAATTTTAATTGGAACTCCAGAATATTTAGTACCTATTGAAATACCATTTGTAGTATCAGAAGTATTAATATCAATTCTTGTAGTATCATCTACTGTAAGTATACCTAAAGGTGAATTAGTACCTAAACCTACATGTCCTTCAACAATTAATCCATTGTTAGGTGCTTGATTTGTTCCTGAATAAGTTTCACCAATTGTCACTCCACCTGAAATATCAACTTTACTTACTGGAGAATGTGTTCCAACACCAATTTGTCCTTCAACTAGTAATCCACTTGTAGGTGCAGAATATGTGCTTGCATAATCATTACCAATTGTTAAATTGCCACCAATATCTAAATTACTTTGTGGTGATGTTGTACCAATACCAAACTTACCTGTATGATTTAATCTTAAATATTCAGTATCATTTATTCTCATTGTAATAATTTGATTTGATGGAGCATTTAATAATGTATCACCACTTGAAGTTTGCATCAATGAATAATCTGTTCCAGTATTTT
>NZIM01000004.1 GCA_002691585.1 Legionellales bacterium | reverse complement strand
TCTTGTTTTTGTTGCGGACGTATAAAGAAGATATAAAATAAACCTAGTAACCCAAGTGGAATGATGTTCCAAATTAATCCTTCCATTTGATCCTGATTTGCTGCAAAAGCATATTGATGAAAAATGCTAAAATAAATGAAAATCAGTTTTAAATACATGTTGACTCGCTGCACTCCATTTGATGAATTTGTGAATTAATGTAATCATCTATATTACCTTCTCGGATAGCTCTTCGCAAATTTTTCATTAGATTTTGGTAAAAACTAATGTTATGTATGGTGTTTAGTGTTGCTCCTGTCATTTCCTTACATTTATCGAGGTGGTGAAGATATGCTCTCGAAAAATTCTTACATGTGTAACAATCACAATTTTCATCAAGAGGTGCAAGATCATTTTTATAACGGGCATTACGAATTTTTATGACACCGTGACTGGTAAATAAATGGCCATTTCTAGCATTTCGGCTCGGCATAACGCAATCAAACATGTCTAAACCGGCTTTCACACCTAACATGATATCGATGGGTGTACCAACACCCATGAGGTAACGCGGTTTATTTTCAGGCAGTTTTGAAGCAAATTCATTAACAATTTTTTTCATAAGATGTTTCGGCTCTCCAACGGACAGACCGCCAAGTGCAAACCCAGCAAACGGTAGTTTAGTTGTTTCATCAATTGAAAATTGACGAAGCTTTGAATCAAAGCCGCCCTGAATGATTCCAAACAGGTGAGACCGCTTATTTTGTTGAGCTGCAATACAACGTTCAGCCCATCGTAATGATCGATTGGTTGAAGATACTACTTCAGCGTGTGATGCAGGGTATCCGGTACACTCATCAAATGCCATGATGATGTCACTTCCTAAACCTTCTTGAATAGAAATTGCAGATTCCGGAGTTAACTCATGTTTAGATCCGTTGAGTGGTGACTTGAAAATGACACCATTTTCAGTAATTTTTCTAAATTCTGATAAGCTGAATACTTGAAACCCTCCAGAGTCAGTCAATATGATATTGTTCCATCCATTAAATTGATGTAAACCACCATGCTTTTTAATGGTTTCAACTCCAGGCCTAAGCATTAAGTGGTATGTGTTCCCTAAGATGATTTCAGCACCTGTTGCTTTTACTTGATCAATTGTTAGTCCTTTCAACGCACCATATGTTCCAACTGGCATAAAAGCAGGGGTGTGTGCTACTTTTCCATTTACTTCAAGAATGCCTGTTCTCGCTAAGTTATCAGTATGTTCTATTTTTAAGTTTAATGTCATTTTATACTCATATTATAAGATCAGCATGGCATCACCATAGCTGAATAGTTTGAATTGCTCTTCAATCGCTTTTTGATAACATCGATGAGCATTTTCAATGCCTATCATTGCGCAAATTAACATAAATAATGTTGATTTAGGTGTATGAAAGTTAGTTAACAATGCATCGATTGCTTGAAACGTGTATCCAGGGTAGATGAACAAGTTGGTTTCTCCTGACCCTGCATTGAACTTTTGCTGCGAATAGATTGTTTCTAAAGTTCGTGTTGCTGTTGTACCTATGGCAATGATTTTTCCTTTATTTCGATCAATTCCATTTAATACGTCATTTGTTGATTGCGTAACTTCGTAGCGTTCAAAGTGCATATGATGCTGTGTAATGTCTTCAGTACGAACAGGGTTAAAAGTTCCTAATCCAACATGAAGGGTTACAAACGCTTTTTGTGATTGTAAACCTTCTATGTGATGCTCTTTAAAATGCAGACCTGCAGTAGGTGCTGCAACTGCACCATCATTTTTAGCATATATCGTCTGATATTGCTCGTTTTGTGGTGTGTCGTTCTTAATATATGGAGGAATAGGCGTTAATCCATGATTATTTAGATAAGAATGCAATGGTTGTTGGATATCAAATTGAGCTTTAAATAGTTTTGGCTCATCGGATGGATTAATAGATACACTAGTGTTTGAATCAGCCAAAAGTCGTAACGTTAATGGTGTTGGAATTTTTTTATTGGATTTTAGCATTACAAGAGCTTCATAGTCATTTATTATGCGTTCAATAAAAATTTCTACTCTTCCGCCAGTTTCCCTTATTGCAGATAGTCTTGCAGGAATTACTTTAGTATCATTAAAGACTACACAGTCATTTGGTGTGAGTAATTGTAGAAAGTCTTCAAATTTACAAGTAGTAATGTCATTTGTTTTTCTATCGAACATTAATAGCCTAGATGTTGATGACTTTTGATGTGCAATAAGATTTTTAGGATATGTAAAGTCGAAATCATTAATATTCATTGGAATATATGCTATATTAACTTAATGTTAGGTGGCAAGTTTTATTATGGTGATCAATACTTGTTGAACTTCACTGACAAGGGTGTTAAGTTTTCTATTGCTAGGCGCGTAGCTCAGTGGTAGAGCACCACCTTGACATGGTGGTGGTCGGTGGTTCGATCCCACTCGCGCCTAATTTTTTTAAGGAGTTTTAACATTTCAGACAGACGCAGAAATCGAATTAATGAACAGATCAGTGTTCCGTTTATTAAATTTATCGATGAAAATAATGAGTTGATTGGTGATAAGTATCCAACAGATAAAGCACTAGCATATTGTAAAAACATCAAGTTAGATCTTGTAGAGGTTGTACCTACAGTCAATCCTCCAGTATGTAAGGCCTTAGATTTTGGAAAATTTAGATTTCAATCAGCAAAGAAAAAACAAACAACCAAGAAACAACAATTAAAAGAAATTAAGCTTAGGCCTGGGATCGGTGACGAAGATTACAGGGTGAAACTTAAAAAAACACTTTCATTTTTAGAAGGTGGCCATAAAGTTAAGATTTCTTTGAGATTTCGTGGAAGAGAAATTATGCATGCTGATTTAGGCTTGCAAATTGTGCAGAAATTAATTGATGATACCCTAGAAATTAGTCAAATCGAGAAAAAAGCAGCCAAAGATGGCAAGCAAGTGATTGCAGTGCTGGCACCTAAGTAAATAACAGTTGACAACCATTGAATATTATGGAAAAATTGAATTTTAAATCTAATTTACATTGATATTATGAGTAAAGCAAAAACACGAAAATCTGCATCGAAGCGTTTTAAACTAAAGCCAAATGGTGATATTAAACATAGAGCTGCAAACCGAGGTCATATCTTGAGTAAAAATACACCCAAGATCAAACGACAAAGAAGAGGAATGCAAATTCTTAGCGGGTGTGATAAAAAAGCAGTGCTTAGAATGTTAAGGGTGGTTGAGTAATGACTAGAGCAAGAACAGGAGTGGTTTCTAAAAGATCACACAAAAAAATATTATCTCAAGCTAAAGGCTACTACGGTGCACGTAGAAAAGTATTTAGAGTCGCCAAACAAGCTGTCATTAAAGCAGGACAATATGCATATCGCGATAGACGACAAAGAAAACGTCAATTCAGAGCTTTGTGGGTTGTTAGAATCAACGCTGCAGTAAGACAGTTTGGACTATCTTATAGTCGCTTTATACATCTTTTAAATGAATCCGGCATTACAATTAATAGAAAATGTTTATCTAATATGGCAATCGAGGACAAACCTGGTTTTGCTAAATTAGTTGAGAGAATCAACAAAAAAGCTGCTTAAAATGATCTCTGCAAGTGATATATCAGCAGGTCTAAGTAACATACAATCGACGGATAATTTAACTGATCTTGATGCTCTTAGAGTTTTTTGGCTCGGTAAAAACGGCCTAATCACGAAAGAATTTAAACAAATGTCAACTCTTAGTAAAGAGCAGAAGGCAGATTTAGCTAAAGTTCTCAATGATTTCAAATCCAAAATATTAGATGCAATTGCAGCCCAAAAAAATACTTTGTTAGATAGAGCCATTGATCAAGAACTTTCAAAAACTAAAGACGTGTCTTTGCCCTCAAGACGAATGCATGTAGGGCGTATCCACCCAATTACGCAAGTGATCAATAAACTATATCATTTCTTTGAGTTGAGAGGTTTTACTTCCTACTCACATGATCATAACTTTGAGTTAGAGTCAGAGGATAACAATTTCACTTTCCTAAATATACCTGAGAATCATCCAGCACGTTCTATGCAGGATACTTTTTTTATAAAAGACAAGGTGCTTAGAACACACGTGAGCGCTTCTCAACCAAGAATATTAAAATCCATTGAACCACCGATCAAGGCTGTTGTATTTGGTCGTGTGTATAGAAGTGATCAACCGGATGCTACACATGTACCAGTTTTTCATCAAATGGAATGTCTATATGTAGATGATCAATGTTCTTTTAGTCATCTGAAAGATACCATTGATGCGTTTATTACCTATATATTTGGTAAAAAAATGAAAATTCGTTACCGCTCTTCTTATTTTCCATTTACCGTACCATCAGTTGAAATAGATGTATGGCTTCCTCAGGAAAAGAAATGGCTCGAGATTTTAGGAGCTGGAATGGTTCATCCTGAAGTTTTAAGGAATGCGGGACATGACCCTGAAAAGTTGCGTGGCTTTGCATTTGGGGTTGGTATTGAACGATTGGCAATGATTTATTTTGGTCTAAGTGATGTAAGGCAGTTGTATGGTGCCGATTTAGACTTATTGGCTGGGTGTAACTTATGGCAATAACTTTATCACTTTCTTGGTTATCTGAAATTCTAGGAACTGATTTTGACCATGTGGAGGTTGCAGACAAGCTTTCAATTTTGGGTTTAGAGGCTGAGGTGGTGACTTCTACTACCTCGAAACTTCAACACGTAGTTGTCGGAGAAGTACTAAAGACTGATCCACACCCTAATGCAGATCGTCTCAGAGTATGTGAGGTTAATATTGGAGAAACAAAACCATTAACAATTGTATGCGGGTGCCCGTCTGTAGAAGCTGGTATTAAAGTTCCAGTTGCTTTAATTGGAGCAATCCTTCCTAATCTTGAAATAAAGCAATCTAAGTTAAGAGGTATCGAGTCAGAGGGAATGCTATGTACTGCGATGGAACTTGGGTTTTCTACAGTGAAACAGCCGTTATTAAGGTTAACCTCAGATGCACCTGTTGGAGCAGATATTAAAAATCATCTTTTCTTAGATGATCATTGGATTACAATTGAAGTAACACCAAATCGAGGTGATTGTTTGTGTGCCCTTGGGGTAGCGAGAGAGATTGGTGTAGTTTTAAGTAACTCTTTGAAAGTTAAGCCTCAAGTAAGGCTTCCTTTTGATGATACTCCTGTTTCTATTGAGGATGCGCGTTGTTCTCATTATGGACATGCCAAAATTAAAAACATTAACATTCATGCGACACTACCATTTTGGATGGAGCAACGGCTCAATGCTGCATCGATCCATAGGGTAAATTCAGTAGTAGATATCCTTAATTATGTAACACTATATCTTGGTCAACCAATGCATGCTTTTGATTTAGATTCTCTTGTTGGTGATGTCCATGTAAGGAAGGCAAAAAAAGATGAATCAATTAAGGTATTAGATGGTCAAGTTATTCATTTAAAAGATGAGTTAGTCATTGCAGATCAAGACGCACCCATTGCGCTAGCAGGTGTAATTGGTGGTCTTGATAGTTCAATTTCTGATAAGACTCAAAATATTTTCATTGAATCTGCAGCATTCCCTACAGATACAATCATAGATACTTCAAATCATTTTGATATTTCAACGGATGCTGTTTACCGTTATTCAAGAGGAATTGATGTAGAGCAGGTAAAACCCTCACTTTCATTAGCCGTTGAGCTAATACTTGATATATGTGGTGGTAATCTTGTTTCAAGTGGGTTTAGCGGTCAACCTTATTTAATGAAAGAGATCATTCTAAATACAACAACACCATATGACGTCTTAGGAATACCGTTAGAGAAAGATGAAATAATTTCTAGATTAAATGCATTTGGTTTTAAAGTAACTAAAGAAACTAAAACATTTATAAATGTTCTGGTTCCTTCCTATCGAAATAATATTAACATGCAAATAGACTTAGTAGAGGAAATTGGTCGAAATATTGGTTATGAAAATATTAAAAGTACATCTTTATTGTTGCAACCAAACTATAATCCAGATCAGGTTTTAAAAAAACAATACCAAATAAGTCAGACGCTAATAGCACGTGGGTATCAAGAACTCATTAGTTATGGTATCAACTCATTGCATTATGCTAAGCAATTTGCAAGTGAAAAGCAGGTGGTACGTATTGATAATCCGCTTTCTGAAGAATTTGCTTGCTTAAGAACTTCGATTGTCTCGTCCCTATTGCTTCAGATTCATCATTGCATGAACAATAATATTCATCGAGGCCAGTTATTTGAATTTGGAAAGTCCTATGTAAATTCCGATGTAGAAAAAAGGTCACTTGCTTTGGCAGTTTACGGACAAATTGATCCTCAAGGTTTCGATAGATCATATCATTTTGATGAGAATGATATTAAGGGTGATGTGGTGGCAGCGATTTCAAATCTATTTCCGGGACAAAATATTAGCTTTAGAATTAATCGTGATGAAGTTCCACTATTTTTCCACCCTGGGTATACTGCACAAATTCTTCTAAACAACACATCGATCGGTTGGTTGGGACCTTTGCATCCAACACTTGCGCAAGAGTATTCAAAGAACATTTACTTTGCTGAGCTAGATTTTGATGCATTGATACGTCAAGAAGTAGCTTTCAAACATCCTCAACCAAGTTCTAAGTTTCAAGCTTGTACTCGTGACATTAGTGTCATTATTTCTGATACAGTAACAAATAATGAAATTATGGAATGTATTAAAAATAGCTCATCGATTACATTAAAACAATGTTATTTGATTGATCGATATGTTAATAGTAGTAATAGTCAAATAACAAATACGTACAGACTTGTATTTCAATCAAGAGAAAAAACTTTTCTAGATAAAGAAGTTAACCAAGCGATAGATTCAATCATTCATCGTTTATCTGAAATTGGTGCTAACATAAAGGAGTCACAAAATGACAACATTAACTAAAGCTGACATCGCAGATCGTCTAAGTCAGATGTTATCTGTTTCACGTCCATCTGCAAAAAAATTTGTAAATGAGTTTTTTGATACGATGGTAGATACATTATCAAAATGCGAGGATTTGAAAATTTCTGGTTTTGGAAGTTTTATAATACACGCAAAAAATGCAAGACCTGGTAGAAACCCTAAGAGTGGTGAACCAAAAACGATTGATGCAAGAAAGGTTGTAATATTTAAGCCAGGTTCAAAATTAAAAGATAAGCTAAAGCTATCAAAAGTAGATATAAAGACAGTTGAGAATGTATAAGAGTAGAATTCTAAACTACTAGACTTAGTTAATTGAAAATAAAGTAATTACGAAGTTATTTTTTAAAAATGGTCGGGACGACTGGATTTGAACCAGCGACCTCTTGCGCCCCATGCAAGTACGCTACCAGACTGCGCCACGCCCCGTTATTGAAAATCAAAATTTATTAGAAATTAGTTCAGGTCCTTCTGGATCACTTGCGACTTCTTGTTCATTATTGAAAAAAGAACCAATCGGGTCGGTGAACTTATCCCATTTCTTATAAGAATAAATAATTGTGCTGGATTTATCAATGATTTTACTGATAGTAAACGATGTTGTGACTGTTATAGCCGATAGTTCTGTAATTACTTTTGATATACCAAACAAGTGAAAAGAGCGTGAAAGAACATCTAATATTATTGTATATTGGGCAATT
>NZIM01000003.1 GCA_002691585.1 Legionellales bacterium | reverse complement strand
GATTTGATTGCACAATCAACTGCGACCTTCCGTGCAACAGGCTCAAGCATAAAACATCCTGGCTATTTAAAAGTCTACCAGGAGGGAACAGATGATAAAGATGGAAAAACCGTTTTAGACGAAAAAAACCTTCTCCCTGCTTTGAAAGAAAATACCTCAATTGATATTAAAGAAATAAAATCTGATCAACACTTCACTGAACCACCCCCTCGATTTAATGAAGCAACCCTGGTCAAAAACTTAGAGGAAAAAGGCATTGGAAGACCATCTACGTATGCATCTATTATCTCTACTTTACAAGATCGCGAATATGTCGAGAAGAATGATAACAAACGATTTGTTCCTACCGATGTAGGTGAAGTCGTCTGTAAGTTTTTAGATAATCACTTCACACAGTATGTTGAATATGATTTTACTGCAAAGCTAGAAGATGAACTCGATGCCGTGTCACGAGGTGAATCAGAGTGGAAGCCGTTAATGGCCTCTTTTTGGAAACCATTCCATAATCAAGTTGAAACAGTTGGTGAAAATGTACAACGAAGCGATGTAACTGAAGAGAAAATCGACGAACAATGTCCTAAGTGTGACGCTCACCTTGTCGTTAAACTTGGCAAACGAGGTAAATTTGTAGGATGCTCAAAATACCCTGATTGTGACTTCACGCGTAACTTGGACGGAGAGTCGGAGCCAGAAGAACCAGAATTAGTCGGGCGACAATGTCCAAAATGTGAATCAGATCTAGTATATAAATTTGGGCGTTATGGTAAATTCATTGGATGTAGTAACTACCCAGATTGTAAGCACATTGAATCATTAAAAAAATCTGAAGACACTGGAATACAATGTCCTAAGTGTAAAGAAAACAACCTATTTAAAAAACTCACTCGAAGAGGGAAAGTGTTTTTTGGTTGTAATGGTTATCCAAAATGCCAATATGCATTATGGCATACCCCCATCAACAAAGAATGTCCTGAGTGTAAATGGCCAATCATGATGGATCAGATTACCAAAAAAGACGGCCAACAAACAGTTTGCCCCGAATGTAAACATGTCCTCTCAGATTGACCTTGATCTCATTGCATCATTATTATCGGATGGCAAAATTATCGCATATCCTACTGAATCCTGTTTTGGTTTAGGATGTGATCCGGACAATGAACATGCCTTGAATAAAATTTTAACTCTTAAACAACGCTCTATTGAACAAGGCGTGATTATTATTGGAGACTCATTTCATCAACTACAACAGTATTGCCATTCGCTGACCACTGATGAAGTAAGCCAAATGGAAAATGCATGGCCAGGGCCAACAACGTACATCGTACCTTCCAGTACACATCATTGGCTTAGAGGAAAACATTCCTCCATTGGTATTAGGGTGCCAGGACATGATCTAGCGCGCCAAATTTGCACGATCTTCGCAAAGCCTATTGTATCTACTAGCGCCAACCCTCATGGGCTTGAAAGCGCAAAAACCGCTTCCATGGTAAGACACTATTTCCATGATCAAGTGGATTATATCGTTGATGAAGAAGTAGGAGGCAGACAATTACCGAGTCAAATTGTTGATCTTAAAACGGGTAAAATTCTGCGCTAGTTATTGTCTGAAGCCTCGACCACTCATCCCTTTCCAATCTGGACGGCTGGATCGTATTGGATTAATATCAAGCCCACCGCGACGGGTATAGCAAGCCTGAACCATTAACTCTTTAGGCTGTAGTCGCGTGGTGATATCATCAAAAATCAGCTCAACACATTGCTCATGAAAGCCATTGTGGTGACGATAAGATAAAATATATTCGAGGAGTTTTTCTAAATCCCAGGAAGAACCAGTATACTCAATAAACAATGTGCCCCAATCTGGCTGAGAAGTAACCAGGCAATTGGATTTTAATAAATGCGTATACACTTTCTGATTGACTATCTTTTCATTTTGAATACTCAATACATTTGGTGTCACTTTAAGGGATGGACTGGATGTATACATGGACTCAAGGCATAACCAATCTTGTATAAAATTAGAGGGTATATCATGAAAAGGAGGAGTTTTTATTACAACATCTACTCGTCCCTTAGCAGCACCAGATAAATCATGTTGTAATGTTAAACTTAATTCGTCAATGGATGAAAAAACATGATCATTTAGCGAATTCAAATACAGTTTAAAGGATTTTGATTCAATCAAAAATTCTGAATCACCGTCCACTGTGAATTCTCCCACACCGACCATGGGCATCCCAGAAGACGATAGCCAAGACAACTCATATGCGTTCCACTGGTCGTATGCGATTTTTCGGAGGGCGCCATGTATTGGTTGCCTAGGGACAGATTGTAATAAACTAGGATCATAGGAGTTAGCATAGTTTACTTTCTCTCCCAAAAAATCCAAACCTTGATTTAATTTTTGATCGGACATGAGCTAGATCACTACAACCATTATCTTCTTTGATTAACCTTTAATTCTAGAGTCTTTGCTCGAAAAAAATGCTGTGAAAATGTCGCTGCAATCTCAGCATCATATGCCTTACAACTAAATATATCGATGTACGCAGTATTTGTTTGGTTCGCAAAATGCCCAGTAATACACGAAGTCTCAATGAGCTGGACCATGGATAACCCCGCTACTCGCTCATCTTCACCAAAGTCTACAATATGACATGGACCGAATTTTTTCATTTGAATTAGCGTTACTAACTCATTTACGTAGCGCTCAACCCATTCAGGACTTCGAATTTTTACTGGGTCACAATCGTAAAGATCAACACAACTTGACACACCCCACGGTGGTGCTACGTGTATTTTAGATTCACTGACTTTTTCACATACTACATCATGCATCTATTTGTTCTCCTTTTTGACATTGATTAAGAATATATTGGGGAATTGCAAAAGCACTCTGGTGAATTGCAGGGTTGTAGTAACGCATTTTCAATTGCGACGCTTCTAGTCGCGCAGTGATGCTATCATTTGATACAGCTTGTAAATTAAAATCATTACTAGCCCAAGCATGGCTCATAGCGCCACCGATATATGTTGGCACCACAGACAAATAAAATCCATGTAGGTCAGTGAGGTGCTTCATTCTTTGAAATGTTGTAACTAACTCTTGTGTCTGACTGAACGTGCTACCATTTTGAGTAATTAAAGCTCCACCTTCTTTTAACGCAGTTAAACAGCTTTGATAAAATGGCGATTCAAATAAACATACAGCTGGTCCCACCGGATCAGTAGAATCAACCAAAATAAGGTCATACGTGTTTGAAGTCTGAGAAATATATTTAGCTCCGTCATTGATGTGAAGTGTGACTCGAGAATCAGAGAACGCGCCTTGCTCAACCATCGGGAAATACTTTTTACACATCGTTACAACGGATTCATCAATTTCTATAATATCAACGGATTCTATCGTCTTGTACCTTAGAACTTCCCGTAAAAGCCCTCCATCACCGCCGCCGATGATGAGTACATGCTTAACAGCGCCATGAGCCAATATTGGAACATGAGCAAACATTTCATGATAGATGAACTCATCTTTTTCGGTAAGTTGAACGACTCCATCTAAAGCCAAAACGCGGCCAAACGTTTTATTCTCAAAGATGATAAGGGATTGAAGATTATTATCATCACGATAAATGACATCTTGCATTTCCAATTGCTGCTGCCAGTCTTTATGTAAGGTCTCTTTAAACCAATTCTTCGTCATTTTGAACAATGCCTCGACGAATTGATTCTATGTGCACTCGTTCGGGTAGGAATACTTTTTTTAGTTCCTCTAGTGCAAGTAAAGGTTTTGCGTCCCCGCACATAAAAATGTCAAATGCAGCAAAATGACGCTCTGGCCAGGTATGAACACTAATGTGTGATTCTGCTAAAACTGCAACACCAGACACACCATCATTCGGTGTGAAATGGTGAAGATGAATATGTAAAAGAGTGGCATTTGCAGCCTTGATTGCTTGTCTAAAGGCTTTCTCTATGATGCTTATCTCTGTCAAATGCTTTGCATTGTAAAAATCAACGATAATGTGTTGACCTGCATATATTTGATCACCGTCTTGCATGTAATGATCTTTAGCATGCATTACATCTGGGCTTAATGGTTCCATATTGGTATCTGAATGCTGGGCTGTTGCTGTACTATGCTTTATCATCAATTTAGGCTAACATTTTCTCGAAAAAATGGATTATATCAAAAATATATTGTTGTGGCTATACCTTTTTATTCGAAAGAAGATACTGCGCCATACCAACATAAATTGAGGGCGAAATTGCCTCTGCTCGACTATCAGGATCGACACCTAACAAGGTCAACTGCTCTTTTGAAAACATTGGAGATAAGACATTTCGACATTTTTTCCGCCGTTGCGAGAAAGCTAGTCGTGTTATTTTCTCAACCGTATACAGGGAATCTAAAGAGCACAACGGGACTTTCTTTTTTAATATTTTGATCACACTTGAATCTACTTTGGGTGGTGGATCAAATGCATCTGGAGGAACATCGAAGCACTCTTCGAAATCAAATTGCGTTTGTAAGATCACAGATAATCTACCATAATTTTTTGAACCTGGGTCCGCCATTGCCCGTTGTGCAACCTCATACTGCATCATAAAAACACAATAATTGAAGGCACAGTCTTGCACAGCCAACTGTATCATCAGCTCACTCGCAATTTGATAGGGCAAATTGCCGACAATAATGGTTCCTGGAAGGACAGATTTCCACTCATATTGCAACGCATCCATATTCAAAACAGTCAGTTTCTGTTTAAATTTTTGTGCCAAGAAGCCACACCATCTCACATCAGCTTCAATGACTGTAATATCTTGTGTTTTATTTAAAAGGATAGACGTAAGCGCACCAGCTCCCGGGCCTATTTCTATGACAGGCTCCTCACTAAAACGTAAAACATCATCTATTTTATTTAATACGTTTTGATCTTTTAGAAAATGCTGTCCAAAGGACTTGAGCTGCTTCATGAAAACTATTCAAAAATATGAATGTATGAGCTGCCTTTCACCTCTTTTATCCATTTTGAGTAGACCTCATCGGCATTCTTACTAAACAATTCCTGCATTGCTTGATTCTCACTGATAAGTGTAGGCTTCTCTACTTTTCTAAACCAAATTGCATGGTAACCATTATTCGCTTTGATCACTTTGGTAACATATTCAGGTTGATTAGATTTTAAATGAGAAAGAAAAACGTCAGGAATTGCATTTGGTAGCTCGTTATCAAAGACGGTTTTCACAACAATTGACTTTAAATTGGAAGGAATCCGTGTATAACTTTTAAGGCTGTTTTGAAGAGTGAGTGCCTTATCATAGGCATTTTCTTCTTTGACTGGTATCAAATAATCATTGAACGTGAACTTGGTGTTTTCAAGCTGCTTTTTCTCTCGATAGTACTTTACTTTCTGTGGTGACAATTGGATTTTGCTTGAAATGACTTTGTTTCTAAGACTATAAACAGTAACAGTTTCACGAATGAACTGATCTAAGTCCTGTGATTCAAGACCCATTTCATTCAATTTTTCAGCTAATTGTGCATCTGAAATACCAATTCGACTAAGGTTCGATTGTTTAAAAGATTTAACTTGCTCTTCAGTCGGCTCAATTCCACTTTTCTTAGCAAATTGTAATAGAAGCGTATGTTCAACCAACATATCGTTGATCTTATGATCTAACTCTGTAGCAGCCCTATCACGATCTTTTTCTTGAATAAAAAATAACGTCCCTTTACGAAACTTATCAACGTCATATACCGTTAGTGCATCATCATTGACAACTACCACTACTCGATCAACGTTTGCATGCGAAATTGCATTACAAAGAATCCATATTGCTAAAACGAAATGTTTAAGATATCTCATATACCCACCTTAAATCTCATTCTAACGGTACTCTCAGTTACATACAAGTGTTAGCGTGTAAACCCATCGAGATGAAACATAAAAGAAGCAAACCATTGGTAACTATCAGGATCGCCAGTTGATGCTCCAGTATAACGTCTCCCAAGTTTTAACTCCGATGACCAACAACATGATTTAAATACATTTATGATCTCATAACTTGTAGTAACGTTAGATTTAAAATCGTGAAAAACTGCGGGCTTAATAACATATCGAGGTGATATTCTATATTCCGCATGCATTCCTACACGAGATAATTCAGTAATAATCTGATTATCATCTCCTCCTCTCCGAGCATCATACTCATAATCAATCCCAACGGTATCACTCATTTCGGTCTTTAATTGCAGCTTACTCCCAAGTGATCGCAACATATTTAGATCCGTATCGTATGCCAAATGAGTATTTACATTAGCAGATGGGTATGTTCCAGACACATTAAAAAATAGTGGGGAGTAATCAGCAGACCCACCAACAACATCTTGACAATCAGAGTATAAACAGACCCTTGGCGATTTTAGATTGATTTGTTGACCTGCAGAAAAATCCCAGTAATATTCTTTAAATTGAGCCCTTGAAGAAAACCCTAAAATCAGAGCGTTATTATCTTCTATTCGATCAACGCCTAAAAAGCGCTTTGCTTCGTACAATGTTGATATATCATTAGTAGCAGCTACGCTCGAATTTAATATAGGCAAATTAGTTTGATCTTTGTAAGGGGTGTACAAATAACTGATTTGAGGAACTAATGTTTGATGGAGCCCAGGTTGAAACCTTTCAAAGTTTAAGCCTGTTACCAGTTTAAGATATGGAATATTGTCATCCGAGCTTTTTTTACCATCCGAATGATACCATCTAAACGTACTACCAATACTTGGTCTTAAAAATACATATGGCTTCCTAAAATCATAGGAAAAATCCATATTAACAACCCCCCTATCAATTGAAGAACCAAAATCTCCTCGATTAGATTGGGCTACGTCACTATAGTGAGCATAGCCGATTTCTGGTTTAAATATTAAATTTCGAGTTAGATAGAGTTGTTGAGGATCGATAGAAACATAGTGAACATCTGCAAGGGTCCCACTTTCCTCAACAAACTCGTTTTGAAAGTTTGATACCCCAAAATCAACCACACCCCACGTTGGAACCCATGACAATCTTGCCAACTCTACCGGATGCAATGTATCTAAAAGATCAAAATAATTTCCAAAATCCTTAAAGATATCGGTATCACTGAATTTTGACAAATTGATTGATAACGATAAATCAGGCCTTAGTAGTGTTTCATTTTTCCATAATATTTGATATCTGGAGGTATCTTTATCCTGATCAAGTAATCCTAAAAACATCAAATCGCCCTCTCCAGCATGTGTTAAGTAGCGATAGTGCGAGGATAAACCAACGCCTCGCTTTGTAAAAACTGCTGGCGATAACACTAAATCCATGTTACTTGCTAGATTAAAATAATATGGAACGAAAATCGCAGTTCCACCGTATGGCGTCCATTCAATGTCTGGCTTTAAGAAACCACTTTTGCGTCCCTCTGTCGCAAAATTCAAATAAGGCAAAGAGACTAATGTGTAATCGTAGTTCAATAATGCAGCACCCTCTAAAATAATCAAATGTTTGTTTGGGTCGTAAACTAATGTTTTTGCTTTTATCGACCAAACATTACCATTCGGAGGACAAAATGACATCGTAGGCTCATGAAAATAATAACGATGCTTGTCATCTCTAGAAACTGATTTGGCTTGACCCCAAATATTACCATTCTCTACCTGGATCCGATACGTGACCCTATTAAGACGTGTTTGATTCTGCTTTATATTTAAAACACCAGATGAGGCCCATATCAACAGTTTGTCATTTTGATATTTACTTCTTGCCATTAGCTCAAGCACTTCCATACGATTATTATTATCTAATCTTAGGTATGCTTCATTTGAGAACACCCGCAACCCATTTTGCTCTACAGTCACTTGATTCAGTTCAGCTTCCTCGCCGATTGTTATTTTACTATCGTTTTTAGTTGTCAATATCGTTTGACTATCGGGCATGGCTGGCAAATTTTTGTTAAGGGGTTTAAAGTATCCCCT
>NZIM01000002.1 GCA_002691585.1 Legionellales bacterium | reverse complement strand
TCGAAGCGGTTCGTCGATGCCTCTTTATTTTCTGGTCAGCAAGTTGCGATGATTGCATCAATCATCTTATGCGCTTCATTAATTGTTGGAGTGCTCGGCATAACCGGGCTGGGAATTAAAATAACTTCTTCAATCCTCTCAATTTCAGGGGGGAGTTTATGGCTTGCATTACTCCTAACAGCGCTGGCCTGCATTATTTTGGGGATGGAGGTGCCTACAACAGCGGCCTATGTGATTTGTGTGTCTGTCGCTGGACCTGCTCTAATTGACTTAGGACTTGAGCCACTTACCGTACACTTGTTTGTCTTCTGGTTTGCTTTATTGTCCACCATTACACCTCCCGTTTGTGGTGGGGTGTTTATTGCCGCTGCAATGGTTGGGGAAAATTGGTTCAAGGTTGCTCTATGTGCAATGGCACTTGGCCTTGGACTGTATATTGTGCCTCTGGCAATGGTCCAGCACCAAAGCCTTATTCAACTAGATAAATACCCCTTTGATTCAATAATCACTGCGATTCAATTGGCTATTGGGCTGTTACTGCTTGGAAAGGGTTTAATTGGCTCAAGTTGGTCTGTAACTCGTCTGAGCTTTATATTGATTGCAATAATGATTATGTTTGGTTTCAACCTCTCCGATTATATCTAAAAACTTGTTTCCTCACATTTGTATAGAAGCCATACAAACCTCCGTGTAGCAGACATCAACTACACATACAGACGATGATAACGCGATAATTATCCTCTTCGCCGGAGGTTGCAATGACAACATTCAGCTCATATTTGGCAGAAAAACATAAATCTAGTACAGCTTACACCGCGTACATACAATGTGCAGTAGACATGCCTGGTTCGCCACTAGCCCAGGCTCAACAAAAAAGGCAAAGACATGACCAACAAATATTTAAGCGATGCGGCAAGCTTGCAACTTCTTTCAAGTTACAAAACCAGACGACAAAAAAGACGAACATTAGTGAATCAAACTATACTGTTCACATTCGCAGTCTTGGTGGTTCTTAGTTATATTGCCGTATAAACCAGCTCTCGAATGACGATGAAGTTGTTTGTATCCAAAAAGCTTTCTCATCACACTTGCTTGTGCCAGTCATAGCGCGGAGAGAAGCCAAGCATCTTCTTAATTTTCTCATTTGAGAACAAACACTCCTCAGGTCCAATATCTCTTTTCACAGGCACTTCTGGGTAAAATTTGTTTCGAATGTCCTCTGTGGTGAGGTCAACTGAATTCTGGTCATTCGAAACATTAAAAATCTCGTATCCCAAGCCATCTTTTGCAATACATAAATCAACGGCCTGCCCCAAATCCCGCGCATCTATATAGTTAAAAGCATTGGGCAGCCGAACCTCTGGGTTCTTGCAAAAACCTTCAAACAGGTGATATTCGTCCGGCTCTACGACATTTCCGATACGCAACCCATAAATATCGATGCCAGTCCGGCGCTGGAAAGCTTTTGCTGTTTCCTCATTGACGACTTTTGACATTGCATAGCTGTCCATCGGACGCGTTTCATCCTCTTCAAAAATAGGCAAGGACAATGGCGCGGGTTTGTCATGAGAAAAACACAAACCGTAGACAGTCTCAGAGGAGGCAAAAATTATTTTTTTCACACCAAGCTTAACAGCGGCCTCTAGGACATTGTAAGTGCCCATGACATTAACCTTGTAAGTCTCAATATCACTTGCCTGCAAAATTCTTGGAATAGCGGCAAAATGAACAACCGCATCATAACCCAATGGCGTTTGGCGTTCTCTTAATTCATCTCTGTTCATGTGCGCCGACATTGAAGAGAAGACCTGCGCAGGGTCAGTCACATCAACATGTAAATAATCTAACTGAGGTTGTGCAACTTGCGTAATGTCGGCATTGAGAACCCGGTGCCCTTGTTCTATTAAATAAGCGGCAGCGTGTTTCCCAGCTTTGCCGCTTGCTCCAGTAAAAAATATCCGTTTTTTCATAGATGAGTCCTTTATAGGAATATCAAAATTATGACTTCCAATATGATTGATTACTTTACGGCCTGTCTAGCTTGCTTTTAATTTAAGAGAGATCCGCTATTGCAGATGTTAATGTGACCGGAGCAACAGCATGAACTGCGACCCTGAGCAGTGGTTTAATGGGGCGCATCGATTTATTTGACGCCATGAGATTATCTGATTTTCCCGAACTCTGCTCTCAAATTCACCCCTCACGCAATGGTGATACAGACGTTCTAAGTCTGAGCGCGGGGAGCCACAAAAAAGTCTGGTGGCAATGTGTAGTTGCCAAAGACCATGTTTGGCAGACAGAGGTCAGACTCAGAACGAAGAAAGGATACGGTTGCCCATTTTGTGCTGGCACAAAACCGAGCAGTACCAGAAACCTGCAGCTTATTTACCCTGAGATAGCAAAGTCCTGGCACCCAACTAAAAACGGAGAGATAACTCCATCGGACGTACTCCCATCATCAACGAAGAAATGCTGGTGGATTTGTGAAAATGGACATGAGTATGAACATTCTGTTAACCAGAGAACTACCCGAGTTATAAAATGCCCGTTTTGCTCTGGATATCGAATTGATAGCGACAATAACTTTTTAGCAATCAACCCAGTTAGCGCCGCTGAGTGGGACTACGCCAAAAATGGAAACGTAAAGCCAGAGCAACTAGCTCCAACAACACATAAAAAATATTGGTTTAGATGCCAATTAAATCATTCCTACAAGCAAAGCCCTGCAGCCAAATCGCGCGGTCATGGATGTCCAAAATGCACCAGCAGCAGTTCTATTGCTGAACTTAGAATTTTTAGCGAACTGCGCTCTATTTTCCCAAAGACTATTAACAGACACAAAGTTAAACGTGTCGAGGTAGATGTATATATTCCAGAATTGAGAATTGGCATCGAATATGACGGCTCATATTGGCATAAAGATAAGATTGCTAAAGACCAGAGAAAAAGGGCTATCCTCAAAATTTATGGGATTACACTCATCCGTGTCAGACAAAGCCCTCTTAAAGCATTACATAACAACGACTTAGTGCTCTATAGGAACAAATTTTCAAAAAAATGTATGAACGAAGTTATCAACAAAATTAGGCGTGTTACTAATTTGGAGATGATAGGAGGCGGATTCTCCAACTATCTTTCTCAGAGAGACTTTGTGAATGGAAACCTATTTGATGAGACCAAAACACATACCCTCATTCCTCCTTTAGAAGAAAGCTTACTCGCAGCAAGACAAGAGGTAGAAAAAACGTGGGATTATAATGCCAACAGTCCCTTGCGACCAGAGCATTTCAGGCCTGGTAGCAATAAAGAGGCTTGGTGGTTGTGCTCAAACGGGCACAAATACAAACAGCCAATTCATAGAAAGGGAAAAGCTAGTGTTGGCTGTCCCTTATGCAATAAAGAGCGACTAAAGCGTGGCATACCTGGTCGACGCTTCGGAACAGTCAGAGACAAACGCCAGCTTCGGTTGTTCTAGGCTTGCGCGGTGACCCTGTATATAGTTGCACCGTAAGTGATAACCCCATCTTTTTGCCTTAACAACCCATCCTGTACAAAAGCATTTTTTATATTTTTCAGCATTTCTGGGACGGGCTGTGCTTCTTTTATCGCCCTAAAGCCCATGCCGATTTCCATCAACAGGGAAGCGTTCTGCTCAGCGCTATCTTCTGTTCTGATAACCGTCTCAACAACATCTATCTTTACTGAGGAGAAACCTGAATTCTTCAGAACAGAAGACAAATAATCATAGTCACTAAAAGCGAGTGGACCAGGCTCTTTACCGGGCGCGGCAAGAGATACTCCAGTAATATCCATGACTGCATTCAAAGGCGCGTAAAAAAACTCGTTCACTTCTAGAGGTGCCCAACAAACAAATCTGAACTGTCCGCCTTGCTTGATAGCTGAGCGAATGTTTTCGAATGCCTTGACTGGATTTTCAAAAAACATAACCCCGAATCTGGATATGGCTATATCAGTTCCCTGCTCATCAAAGCTAAATGATTGAGCGTCAGCTTGCACGTATTCGATAAGCTCATTTCTCTCCGCACTTCTCGCGAGATTCAACAATTGCTCGGAAATATCGAGACCAGTCACTTTCGATTGTGCCCCAAGCAGTTTATGCAATCGTCTTGTTGTTGAACCCGCGCCACAACCGATATCAAGCCCATTTTTACAATTGGCTGCATCTAACCCCTCAAACAATATTTCAGATATGTTTGACAGCCTCTCATTCATGGAAGCGTCATGAGCCACCCAAGACTGCCCGGGTTTTTCATTCCAATATTTACCCTGCCCCTCATTTTCTCCATAAGTAGTCATGATTTTCCCTCGCCAGCAACAAAGTTTGAAGAGGGAGATGGTGACACAAAAAACCGCGCTTACCAAGACCCCTCACAAGGCATGTAGCAAATGATAACAAAAGATAACTGTCATATCGGCCAAGCCACGAGGTTAGACCCAATGAGAGTGAGCAAAACTCAAAAGGAAACCTGCCACGCTAGACAATTTCAGGACATTTAAGAACATCCTGTTTCAATTGGCCCCACTTTTACGAATATATGATACTCTGCATACCGAACATTATGTACAAATGACACGCTAGAAGAATGCCCGCTACAACTGTTCCTTCGTGAGTAGGATTTACCCCTTCTACTTCGGCCCACTTTCCGTTCACGGTGACATAACTCATCACAAGCATACCCGCTGATTGCAATGTGCCATAAGCAAACAGCGCCCATGCTCCAGCAGGCGATGTTATTAACAAAACCGCGTAGACGATGTTTTGCATTCCAATGTTAACGCCTGCAAATCTCACCATCCAGGCTGACCCAGCACCTATACCCCATTGTTCTATCGCGGCGTCTGTTTGAAACGCGCATCGAAAGCCATAATAGAGACCCATCAACATTGGAATAAATATGGCCGCAAACCCGATTATGCCTCCAGTATTCTCAAACATACTTTCCTCCTTTTTTGTGCCACTTAAGATTTCTCGGCATTATCAGTGGCCAACGATGCCAAGTAAATTGTGTCTCTAGCCTTCTCGAGGTTTGCCAGCCAGCCTAGTATCCTCTTCGATGGCAGCCTCGTAACCAGCTATGGTTTCATGATGTTCAGAAGCTTCTAGCTCACCTACAAAATGAGCTTTACTTCTTGTGAAAACTTCGCGTGTAATGGGAAAATGGAATGTTGGAGGGTCGAATGTTGCATATGAAACTCCCGTTAGCCCAGGACGTTTTTCAAGCTCAACAAATAAAGTGGTTGCACATTTGCTACAAAACTTTGTTGTCCAGCCTGTGCCGCTCTCACTAGTAAATGAATAATCAGTTAAACTTCCCTTAAGCAATTTCACTTCAGAAGAAGCAAAATAAGCTAAGCTTCCGAAGGGAGCGCCTGTTCTCAACTGGCAATATCTGCAGTGACAGACCGCGACCCTATCTGGTTCATCCGACACCAGAAAGCGAATATCACCGCAAAGACATCCACCCTCATATTCACTCATAGTTTCACATTCCCATTAAGTCATGATTATCCCTGATTTGTATAATCAGCGCAGCGATGCAAATCGGCATGAAAAACAGCTTTAGCCCTAAGCTTCATATTTTCTTCGGAAGATGGAGCTGTCATTAGAGACATAAAAGATGAATGGCTTGGATACCAAATGCCCAAGGCCTCATGAATACATTGCTCACCTACAACCGTGCCTTCTATATTCGTGCGCCAGAGAATTTTCCCGCCGACCTCGCTCAAAAGCTTATCCAATACGCCCATGTAGCTTTTGTATAATGCGCCGTTTGGGTAATCAGCTTCTGCGGTGTAACAATTAAGATTAAGCATAAAGACAGGCCTGTCCGCCTCACTTCCAGCAATTGACTTCATCTTGTCAATTTGCTGTCCGTTAACTTGAGGTAAATCTGCCATTACTCATCGTCCTTTTTTTTAATTACTGGATGGGTGTAGCTCCAGTCTCTGTTCTGATGATTTTTCCGTCTTTCAGTCTGTCGACAATCATCACTGCCTCTCTGGAACCGTCAGGAAAAGTCATGACTTGGTGCATTACGAGAATTTCCTCGTTTTCATAAATGCAACGGTCATCCGCTATTTCTAGAGCGTCACTACTCATCATGGCTTTGAGAGTTGGTTCCCATTCACTTTTTGTTACCTCGGTGTTTGTTTGATGACGTAGAAACACGAAATCATCGTGAAGCATATCCAAATAGGCATCAGCATCTTTATTGTCTGAAGCCTTTTTAAGCTTTTCATAAATAGACATGGTCTCCTCCTTCGTTCTTTATTCAGTAGTTTTCAATAGCCGAAATCTTTTTCGGTCCCAAAAATCACAATTGATATAGGCTAGTCTAGCCGCTGACAAACAGAGATTTGGCGGGAAGCTTAAATTACAACTCCCCTCAAAATCCAATAATCACGTGTATATGGTTCCTTGAAGACAATTTATCGATTCATTTTGGACATTAGAAAGCCAGGAAATGTCATCCCGACCGCGTATTTACCCATCATTTCTTGCATCGCTCCAATATCTTTCCATCCAGAACTAGCCTCAAGGTGCTTTTTTAGTCCATTTGGCGTTTCGTAATGCTCTGTAAGAATGTAAAACATCGCTCCTGTTGCACCTTGCGAAGGGTCCATTGGGTTTTTCATTTCTGGACCTTTAAGCACTGTATATGAATTCAATCTTACATCTTTGTCGCCTTCTACAGTGTGAGTTGACTCCATAAATTCCCGGTGGGAAGCCAATAATGCCTCAATTTTCTCTACGTCAGCGGCGGGAACTTTCAAAGCGACACCAAAAGCGTTAGCCTCGTTATGTCCATCGGCTTTAACTGACGCGGAAACAAAAGCGGCAACGAGTAGGCTGGCAAAAATAAGTCTCACAACTACAATCTCCAATTATTCTATATAAGTTAATTATCAGTATATTTTTCAACTTTTAGCTAAAATGCTTTGGAAGCACCGAGCTGATTGTGTCATCATCCATAATAGGTGTGATTTCAATCTTTATGAGACCGTTCCAATCAAGAGCATAATCAGCTAATGCGGCTGCACTCGTACTCTCAATAATGACAAAGCCCCCTGTTCCATCTAAATTGTGGTATCGAGAGATAAACTCGACGCCCTCAGGCGGCATACCGCCGGTCGCCATAAACTTTTTAACCGTCTCGTCTCTTGCCTCTGGTGTATGTGTCCATGCAAATTTGAAAAGCATAATTTCCATCCTCGTTTATTCAACTTGTGAAATCTATTTCATACCTCACGGTAGGCTAACCGATATAGTGTTGCAAATTTATTACAAATTATATTCAAACGCATATCAAATTGAGTGGTAAAACGAGAGGAATTCGAATGATAACAAAAGATAACTCGGGTATAGGCATAAGAACCCGTTTTGGCCCTGACTGGCCTGGCAAACGATGCGGGGAGAAGACCAGAGCCGGCGGCATATGCCCTAAACCGGCCTATAAGGACTCAGGGCGCTGTCATAACCATGGTGGGGCATCAACTGGCCCGAAGACGAAAGAAGGCCGTCAGCGAGTCTCAGAAGCCCATTTAAAGCATGGTCACTTTACGAAGGATAAAAAGCTGGCCAGAGCCGAGGGCGCGGCCACCGAGCGGAAGCTCCGCGCGCGGCGGAAGCTCATTGAGAACGAGTTAAGGAGCGTGGGGGTTATTTAGCAGATACCCTAGCAGCGTCAGGCGATTCCAAAGTCGGGTTTTCTCTCCGCCCTGCCCCCTTAAATGCGGACCTAGCATTTGGAGCGGTTACAGGCCGGGATAGTCTCAAACAGTCAGTAATTATTTGAGGTGCCTCTAACCGGACACCCGGACACCCCATAGGGTTGTGTCCGTGTCCGTCCGGGGTAAGATGTGCACCAGTTAAGCAGCAGCTACAGTCTCTCCGACTTTCGGCATTCGCCTCTCCTTATTACTAATATACGGGAGACTTTGGTATGTCCCCGTATATATATATACAAAGTTACCAAAGTTACCAAAGTACAAATTTTTTCAATGACTTAACCTAACTTTGATGAGGAATTGGTTTAAAACCAAAGTTACCAAAGTTGCTCTGTAAACCATTGAAAACATTATACTACTTACTTTGGTAAATCTACTTTGGTTTTCCAAAGTCAAAGTACCAAAGTAAATCACCCCTTTTTCTGCCAACATTCCCACAACCCGAACAGGCCCATTGTGCCCATGACCGCGCCCATCACTCCGATAATTTTCTCTGAATATTTGTGAAATCAGAATGAGCATAACGAAGGGCTTGCGCTTTAGTCTTATGACCAGAAAGCATCGTCACCTCAGGCAGCGTTAACCCCTTATCAAAGAACCGAGAGATTGCCTCGTGACGCAGGTCATGGAAGCGCAAATCATGAATATCGCCGCGCTTACATAAACGTTGCCAGGCAGACTTCACCGCATGGTAATTGGTTCCAAACAAAGACGTCTGATTTACAGGCAGAGTTTTAATAGCGCCCAGCGCGGCCAAAGATAGTGGAACCGCCCTGCTCTCTCCGTTCTTTGTATCTTTTAACACAGCTATTTCAGCTTCAATATCAACATCCCTCCAATTTAAACTCAACAACTCGCCAAGCCGCATTCCTGTTTCAACAGCGATAATGATTAAAGGCTTCAAAAACTGGCTACGGGAGCTCTCAGCATGGAACAACAAAAGCTCATATTCACACGGCTTCAACCTCCTTTCACGCGGTTTTGGCGGGCGCGGCAAACGGATAGCTTCAACCGGGTTGTTTTGGATGGTAACGCCCCATTCAGCGCGGGCAATATTTAGGGCATGGCGAATAACCTGTAAGTCATATGCCGCCGTTCTCACACCATCTTTGACGCGTCTGTCCCTGAAGGCTGCAAGTTTGGCCGGCGTTAGCTTTCTCAATGTCTGGCGGGCTATTTCATCTTTTAGCAAACGCTTGATACGCCTACTTTCTCCTGATGCTGACTTTTTGGTGGGAGTGATTTCCAGCAGATAGCGAGATAATATCGAAGCAAGAGGCATATCGTCTGGCTTTCGATTGCCAGCCTCACCTCTGTCGAAATAAATTTCCTGGCTTCGCGCCCAAGCTTTCGCTTCGGTGAGCCTTTCAAAGCTTTTCGATTTGCCCTGAAAGCCCGCTCTTCTGACTTGCGCCTGAAATTTATTTCCTCTTTTTCGTATAGAAGCCATACAAACCTCCGTGTGGCAGAGGTGTGACAGACCAGAAATTTAGGAAATGAAAACGACCTAAGTCATTGTTTTTAATGGCGACTCCGGGAGGACTCGAACCCCCAACCTGCTGATTAGAAGTCAGCTGCTCTATCCAGTTGAGCTACGGATGAAACTGTTTTCATTGCCTTTTTTTCTGGGGACCACACCGCGGTTTA
>NZIM01000001.1 GCA_002691585.1 Legionellales bacterium | reverse complement strand
TTCTCAAAAACAAGTAGGTTCTGACCAAGGTGGCTTTTGAGCGGTAACTGGAGAGATATTCTCATTTTGTCGGCAGCTTGAACTGGGCCAGCGACTAACGTGAGGCCAAGAGCGGCCGCTACTATTTTTTTCAACATGCTTTAGTCCTCTTTATTTTTATTGAACCGATACTTCTGACGATGCGGAACCGTAGTACCGCAAAACCACGAAATACGCCGTAGTTATACATGCCCCCGAGAATATTTTGCAATACCAAAATTTGTTTTGAGTCAAAAAATTTATGGCCAAGTACAAAAAAATAGTTATAAGGTATACCAAAATTAGCAAAACAAATGGGGCCGATGTCTGAGTCACTAAGTAACATAGCCCGCAGAAAGACAGAAGAACTTATCCTTAAAGGTTCTCTTGCGGCCGGCGCAAAGATTACTGAGCGAGATCTCGCTGAGCGGCTGGGAATGTCTAGAGCTCCGGTCAGAGAAGCGATCCGTGAACTGGTCTCGGTTGGGCTGCTCGAGCAGATAAGTGCCCGACAAATAGTGGTAAGGCAACTAGAGCTCTCGGAGGTCAGAGAAATCTTCGAGATTCGGGAGATGTTAGAGGCTCGCGCCGCTTCTCTTGCCTCGGAGCGAATCACCAATGAGCAGTACAAGACCCTAGAAGAGCTTCACCTAAAAATGAAGACGACGGCCGCAAACGCTGAGTTCTCTGATTATTTCGACCTAAACATCGCATTCCACAACCTAATCCATGAAATTGCTGCCGCACCGAGACTTGCAACCCTGATCGATTACGTGATGCGAGAGTCCCTGTTGTTCAGGAGTCGAGGGCTAGTCGATGAGGCGAATATCCGGTCATCGATAGAGGAGCATGAACAGCTCTTAAAAGCGATACGGACGGGTGACGGGGAACTGGCGGGCTTGTTGATGAGCAGGCACATTCAAGGCGGTTTCAACCGTCTAGAATTGATCTAGCTCAGTCCACTGACAAACCGATTACCTCGTTTGCGAAGTCTATTTCAATAACACTCTGCTCAAAAAAGCTAGTGCCTAGAATGCCGTCAATCTGGGCTTTATCCATAAGCATGCGCAGATCACCAGTCGCCAGTCCAAAGACCTCGGTAATCAACTGCTCGCCCAAGATCAGTGAGCAGGCCACTGTCTCAACTTCAAACTTGCCAAGCATCGGGTGAAAATCCGTTTGCTTGCCAAGAGACTGACCCAGCTCGGCTGCTTCATGTTGTTTGAGGTATGACAGGCCCGCACCGGTGTCTAAGACACACCGCAGTCTATCCTCACCGATCTGGCAATCGATCACGGGTGATCCCATAACAAACGCCGATGAGTTACCCTGGTTTAATGACTCGAGCTTTGCGATGGTGTTATTCGCAATATCAAATCCGAGCACCGCATCAGCGAAGGCATCTACCCCGATTAAACCGACCGCATCGAATGGAAGGCTTTCTCGGATATCAGACCATGCGTAGTTCCCGAAACTCGAGTTCAATTGCACCGCAGATCCCAAAACACGGACCATAACGTCTGGACCCAACGAGACTGGTGAACCGGTGTCGATTATGAGACGGCCCTCATTAAAGTCAGCACACAGGATGCCTTGACACAAATTAACTTCGATTGTTTGAGACACAGACCAACCTTTAGCGTCAAAGCACACAGTGTACTTCGATTCTCTGTGTTAGTAATAGCTCCGGCGATCCGCGGATATATTGACAGAGGCTTCGCTCTCGGCGGGCTCAGTTTGAGATTCAGCTGGTGTTTCAGCAGAGGACACTGACGAGCCTGCTACGCTTGAATCGACGCCCGCGACGCCACCTGATCCATTGGCCATGGCTTCAGATGAGTCCTTATCCGAAATCGATTCCGTCGAATCAGAATCTGAGTCGTCTTCAAATAATGTTGATACCACCGCTTGACCCCAATTCATTCGCTTTGTAGTCGACCGATCAGCCTCTTTCCCACGCGATCTAATGAGGTCAAGGACCCGTGTCATCCCTCCGGTCTGTTCACGCGTTAATGCGTCTTCGACCGCCTGCACCTCGCGCCCAAGCAACGTGAACGCCCCCATCCATGTAAATTTCCGCGAGGTTTGAATTTCAACGATTGATGTGGGCGCCCCAGCCGAGCGCATCGCGGGTAATGACATCTCCATGGCTTGACTCGCATCAAAAGCATCCCGAATGATCAATCGATTCAGTCCTAATCGCGGTCTAACGTGGAGCACAGAATTCCTACGCACGGATCCCAACTCCTCACCATTTAATACAACCTCATAGACACTCAGTAATCCCTGGATATTTCGCAAGGGACTTGACTGATCAGCAGGGCTATCGATAAACGCGAGAACCACGTCACCCTGGTTCTGTCTCAGTGCATCCAACACAGCATAGGGTGATCCCAAGGGCCGCGCGTCGCCCGCCTGCACACTCAGCGGCAGAAATATTAGAACCAACGCAGCAAACCGATTACCCAAAGACACTGACTCTTTCCCCTAATATCGATCAATAACTAGTATCGGCAGAAATACTAATTCACTGAAGTCTGTCTTACTTATTGATGGTCTTCTCTGTGCCACTTATTTAGACGATTTTGGCACGGAGGGTGTGCCAAACAATTCGGTGGAGGCCTTGTTCGCCTCTATGACTAGGATAAAAAACCGTCTAGCTTAGAGCGATAACACGCCTGGAATTGAATCATTCATGAATCAACCGGCAGGAAGTCGCCGTCGGGTGGGTCTTAACACGTGTTACGAGGCTCTAGTCTGAACCCTAGCAGAAATGCCTCGAAACACATCCCGACCATCAATTGATCAGGGCTTTAGATCCAAGCGCGACTTCTTTAATCAACTGAATCTTGTCCAGCTCAGCTTGAGAGTTTACCCCACGGGTCCGCTCTAGCAATGCATCGATTTCATTCGCCATCCCCTCGTTAATCAGAGCACGGCACTGGGCAAACAAACTAATCTCAATACAATTAGTGTCACGTTCGAATTCAATCTTGGTTAATGCTGACATTGTTATGGTCTCCGTCAAAAAATTAACACAATCGAGATTTATGCAATTTGGATGCCAAATTTTTTATTCTAGACTTATACACGAGACTATAAGAGACGGGGTGCGATGAATTGGTACAATCGAGCACTGCAACTGATAAACATAAACAGGGAGCCCCACATGAGCGTCACCATCTACCACAACCCTCGGTGTAGTAAGTCACGTGATGCCCTACGGTTTCTGAATGACTCCGGGCTCAAACCAACAATCGTGTTGTATCTGGACGCCGGCTGGACGGCTGAAATCCTAGTTTCGCTCAAACAAAGCACGGATTTAGGCTGGGAGAAGATGCTAAGAGCCGATGCGACTAGAGAACTGATAACCGCCATCGCGAATTCTGATAATAAAAAGATTATTGATTACGTGGTCAAGAATCCGGTGGCCCTCGAGAGACCGTTTGTGACGACAGCAAAAGGAACCCGGCCCTGTCGTCCGTTAACTGCACTGTTGGAGATTATCGACGAGCGACCTAGATCGCCTTGGCTGACCGAAAAAGGTGAGGAAATCATCTAGCCTTGAGACAGTACACTGATCACGACGAGCGTCCCGGCGATGATTAGCCAGTTCACCCACCATGCCTTGCCAGGTTTGTCGTTCTCACTCATTTCCCATTCCCCATACGAACCATGAAGACAAGGGTACACAATTAAAAAAGGCCGGGCATCTGCTCGACCTTTTCCGATCCCGTCACGGAGTTCCAGGTTTCCCCAGAAAGCGACAATCAATGGACCCTTTCATTCTCCGTTTGTCTGTCAAGACAGACGCCCTCTGCGGGACTCTTACGGAGCGCCCTGTTTGTGGTCGCAGGTTTCTCAATCGAGAAACATCAGAGATCAAAACCGAGTATCCTCCCTTCATTGAGAGTTGCAAGGTATCGATAGTCGGGTGTGAATGTTGCGGATGCACACTCTACCAATGAATACCGTCGCCCTCAAGAAACAACTCACAGTGATTTTTGAACATCAGGTGTCTCGATAGTTGTAGGAGGCTCAGTTGAACTAGAGGATGCTCGAGCGATATCCGATCCTTGAAGAAATTTGCGTCAAGTGTCCGTAAAACACAAGGCACTAAAGCTACAGCACGCAACGAGCGCTGTGTGCTCGTGATCAGGCTAGCCTCACCGAAGCTCTCAGTGGCCCGTAACACCGCCACCTCGTTGTCTCGACCTGTATAAAGACCGACTTGGCCGGTCTCGATAAAATAAAAATGAGTGGGGAAAGCGGCCTGATCATAGATCAGATCGCCCTCCTCGTACTCAATTTCTCCGACACGGTCATCAAAGCTCGCAATTAGCAAGTCCTCAAACACAGCGTTAGGTCTGGGACGTTTTCGATCGAAAATGCGTGACAGGTGGTAGCGAATAATTTCTCGAGCTAGAAAACCAGACCGAGCGACATGGTCCCTGATCAGATCAGCATCGATTTGCAAAATTTCAACGTCCCGCGTTGAGGTGAACGTAAAGAAAGAATCCCTCCTTGTCAGGACCTCCCCAAATCCTACCGGGTCTCCTTCCCGGACCATGTGCGACGGTTCAAGTCCTGAAGAGATCACGATGTCGTCGATGATATAGCCCGAGCCTTTCGAGATTACGAATCCATAATCGCGTGCCTCTCTGAACCTGAGCGACTGAATATCATACTCAGAGGGCTTGGCCCATGGCCGGATTGCTTCAAGAAGCTCACCTTTTTGTAACAATGCTTGTTCCTAACATTAAGATGTGCCAAGTTAAATCGCTACCGTCTGTTCAGTCCCTACTATAAGCCGACTTAAGCGCCCAGTATAAATAAGCACCACTGGAGACATTATGCACCCTCTCGTATCAAACATATCGACCGTCACCGTAAATCTGCCTCTACAACGCCCGATAGTTTCGTCGGTGGGGCAATATGACAAATGGCCATTCATCATCACCGAGGTAGTCTTGGAGAATGGGGTCGTGGGTAACAGCTACATCTGCCCGTACCTTGTAAATTACAGACAATCAATCGAGAGCGTGATCCAAGAGTTATTCAAGGTCTTCGTGAATAAACCGCTAGCACCGAAAGAGTTTTATGAAATCGGTATGCGTCAGCTGAGCCTGCTCGGTCGTTCTGGGATCGCAATGTATGCGCTGGCCGCCCTCGATATTGCATTCTGGGATGCGAGTGCCAAACAGGCAGATCTGCCCCTGTGCGAGCACCTCGGTGGATCTCTCGCCAATGTGAAAGCATACAACTCAGGAGGTCTCTGGTTATTACCTCCCGAGGAATTAGCGTCACAGGCTGATAAGTTGCGTCAAGAGGGTGATTTTTCTGCACTAAAGGTCCGTTTGGGACGACGCGAACTTGCGAACGATCTGCGCGCCATTGATGCCGTGCGGAGTCAGATGCATCAGGACGATGATCTCCTCTGCGATTTCAATCAAGTCCTAAATTTTACGGGCGCGCTCCGACGGCTAAAAGAATTAGATAATCAGGGTCTTTACTGGTTCGAGGAGCCTATTCCCTACCATGAATTTCAAAACTACGCAGAACTTCGGCAGCGTATTTCCACGCCACTCATCCTCGGTGAGAACTTTCACGGGACCGATCACGCCGCATTGAGTCTCGAACTCGGGTCAGGTGACGCAATCATGCCCGATCTTATGCGAATCGGCGGAGTATCTGGCTGGTTAAAAACGGCCTCACTGGCAGAGGCTTACAAAAAACCTCTGTCCTCACACCTATACCACGAGGTATCAGCTCACCTAATGAGGGTTACACCGACCGCAGACTACCTTGAGTGGACGAACTGGGTAGACCCACTACTAGAAGAACCATACCAAATAAAAGATGGACACCTCGTGATACCAGAGCGGCCAGGTGTTGGGCTCGAATTCAATCGAGAGATTATTGATCGATACCGGGTCGGCTAATAGAACCTTGACCTCCGGATGCAGAGGTCAGAGGCTGGAATCCTCTCTAGCGCACGACTATATCCGACAGTCTTCCTGTAAAGAATTCCTTATTTTTTTGGAGCCCAAATAAGGCAATCAACCAAGAGGTAGAGTTATCTGGCCCAATGTCTTTTTCATTTCGAAAAAATTATCTTTGGGGAACGAATCGACAAATATACTGTCTATAATAAAAGAGGCTTAGGAATAAAAATAAGATCTGTAGCCTTGGGACTATTCAAGCGAGAAGACTATGCGGCTTGCAGGTCCCTGGCTCAAAAGATCGGTAGAGCTCTGTAATCCCTTATCCTGGCTCAGAGTTTTTGGTTTTATTCAACAGTCGCAACGAGCCTAGTACGCTCGTATTTTTTACTTTTGGGAGAAAAAAAATGAATAACATGGCCCAACTCACGGTATCAAAAGCGCTAGATACCTCACATCTCGATGTGAAATTCCCGTTTAAAGCAAAATATGGAAATTTCATTAACGGGCAGTGGGAAGAACCTAAATCAGGTGAATACTTTGACAATACATCACCGATCACTGGTGAGGTTATATGCGAGATCGCAAGATCGAATGCAGAAGATGTCGAATCCGCTCTCGATGCGGCGCATGGAGCAAAGGAGGCTTGGGGCAAAACCTCAACAACCGAACGCTCAAATATGTTGCTGAAGATTGCACAAGTTATGGAGGACAACACTCAATTATTGGCGGCCGCCGAGACCATAGATAACGGAAAACCGATCCGTGAATCTATCGTCGCGGATATGGCACTTTCAGTTGATCACTTTCGGTACTTCGCTGGATGTATCCGCGCTGAAGAAGGATCCATTGGCGAGATGGACGCACAGACCTATGCGTACCACTTCCATGAACCACTTGGCGTTGTTGGTCAGATAATTCCGTGGAACTTCCCAATACTTATGGCGACTTGGAAGCTTGCACCGGCATTGGCAGCTGGTAACTGCGTGGTTTTAAAGCCTGCCGAGCAAACGCCTGGATCGATTTGCGTGTTACTCGACTTGATCGGTGACATCCTGCCAGCAGGCGTGCTCAACGTGGTTCACGGATATGGGCTTGAGGCTGGTAAGCCTCTTGCGTCGAGTTCACGGGTCGCTAAGGTAGCCTTCACAGGAGAAACCACAACGGGTCGGTTGATTATGCAGTATGCCTCGCAAAATTTGATCCCTGTGACCCTCGAACTTGGCGGAAAGTCACCAAATATATTTTTCGATGATGTGTTGCGCGAAGACGATGCATATTTCGACAAATGTCTCGAAGGATTTACGATGTTCGCACTAAATCAGGGTGAAGTCTGCACATGCCCATCACGTGCCCTGATCCAAGAATCCATCTATGACAAATTCATTGAGCGCGCGATTGCACGCACTAAGGCGGTAATTCAAGGCAACCCATTGCAAATGGAAACCATGATCGGCGCACAAGCCTCCACTGAACAGATGGAAAAGATCACCTCATATTTGAAACTCGGCCGAGACGAGGGCGCAGAAGTCCTTACTGGTGGTGACGTAGGTTCTGTCTCAGGTTGTGAAAACGGGAACTATATCCAGCCGACGATTTTCAAAGGCAACAACAAAATGCGGGTATTCCAAGAAGAGATTTTTGGACCGGTGGTGTCAGTTACTACTTTTAAAAATGAAGCCGAGGCACTTGAGATCGCCAACGACACACTATATGGCTTAGGTGCTGGTGTCTGGTCTCGCGACGCCAACGTGTGTTTCCGCATGGGTCGCGGTATTCAAGCTGGCCGTGTTTGGACCAACTGCTATCATGCATACCCTGCACATGCTGCCTTTGGCGGATACAAACAGTCAGGAATTGGGCGTGAAACGCACAAGATGATGCTTGACCATTACCGGCAGACCAAAAATATGCTCGTTTCATACGATGAAAATAAACTGGGCTTTTTCTAAGCCAGTGAACTGAATCATCAACTGCGTCATCGGCTTAAGCCGATGACGCAGTTGATGATTCAGTTCACTGGCTTAGAAAAAG
>NZIM01000088.1 GCA_002691585.1 Legionellales bacterium | reverse complement strand
AGTCCAGGAGAATTAACTACAGTCTCCCAGACTACTATTCGTCCTACAACAGTCTCACAGACTACGGAGAGTCCAAGAGAATTAACCACAACGCCTAATAGTACATCCATAAATAAAAAACATTATAATAGCAATGATCTTGATTTTACCAAACAAAAGAATGATACGCCTTCTTATAATTGGTTAATTATTTTGTTTCTATTTTTTATAACGACTGGAGTATCATTATTATTTATTGTGAAACGCTTTAAATCAAACACCGTTCACCCAAAACAAGTTAAATTAAAATATGCTAAAAACCCTATTGATACAACCGAGCATATTCAAAATGATTTAAATAAGATCAAAAAAGAAGTAGAGAAGGATAGGAAGAAAAAATCAAAATTAATGGACAAAGAAAAATATAAATTATTTTTAAAAAGAAGATATCCTAATGTAGAATTTGAAATGGCTGACCAATTCTATAAGAATAGAAAATTGATGGAAATTGTGAATCAAAAAATAAAAACGTCTAAAATAAAAAAAATCAAAAAACAAAAAAAGTTGAAAATTACAGAGATACCAACAGAACGTGTAGATTTGATGACTGCAATTAAAGAAGAAAAAGTGAAACCTAGATTTGATACAGTGGCAAGTTTGAGAGTAAAAAACGATCGAATTTTAAAAATGATGCGCGAGAAAAAAATTGTAAGCAACAATACATTTAAAAAATAATTTTATATACTATATTTATTAGTGTGATGTAAAGAAATGATATTTTTAATATTTACATTCTTCTTTTCCCTTTCCTATTTTTTCTATCCAAATAATGAAGTTGGAATATGGGGTTCATTGTTAACGCATTTATTTTGTATACCAACGATTTTTATTTCTAACTACAATGAAAAAAATAAATATTACGTACTATGTGTGGCTTTAACAGTGGTGGCTTCCATTATATTTCACGTGTCAAAGGATTTTTTCAAATTTGACACAGAAGAAAAAGGGTTTAGAAGATATGATCATGGCTTTTCAATATTTTTAGTTTTGGTTTCATTAGCATGTGTTTACTACAAAAAAATACCTTATTACATAAATGTATGTATATTCTTGCTTAGTTCAATACCTATAGCATTTTTGACAACGCCACGTACTTATTGGTTTATAGGCGGAGCTGCATTTTTATTAATGATATACGTATTGTTTAAAAAAAGAAATATGTCTTTAGTCTATGCGTTTTTATGTTTTAGTTTGGCGGTGATGTTTCGTTTTTTAGAAAATACAAGTAAATGGGATCATGGTATTTGGCATGCTTATGTTTTTACTGCAACATATTATGTGCGTCAGTATATAGATGGAATAAAAACTTTTCCATCAGACGTATTAATATTTATTATATTATGTCCATTGATGCCTATTTTGTATTTGATTGAATTAATATTGATGGCATTGCAATTTCACAAAACAAGGGAAAATAAAAAACCGTTTGATAATATTCAGATATGTCGAGATATAATATCATATAATACACATGAGGAAGGTCTTTGGGCAAGTTCTCAAAATTATACGGACGTTTGGACCCGGGATACATTTTTTACGTTATTAGGATTGGAATTATCAAGAGATATAATGTATCAAAAATTACTAAGTAAAACCATAGATAAATTATTAGAATATCAAAAAGAAACTGGTGAAATACCTTTATATTACGGTAGAGGTAATTGGTTGACAAAGTTTTTTTGTGGTTCTGATGCAGAAGGAGATATATCTGTAGAATATAATGATGTTAAAAATGGCTCGATTTGTACAGATAGTGCATTTCAATTTATTATTTTAGTGCAAGAAAATTATAAGGATAGATACACAAAAGAATGTGAACGTTCTTATAACTATATGATGACAATGAAAAAAGATGGGTTGATATATGAACATGGGTTAGGATCGTGGCAAGATACTATTGTTCATAAAGGTCATTTATTATATACAAATGTGTTGTATTATCAAGCGGCAAAACTTTTAGAAAAACCAAGTAGTAATATTAAACGAAAAATAAACGACGTATTATGGAATGAGGAAAAGGGTTATTATAAATGTTCTAGCACAAATGATGGCTTTGACCAGGTTGGAAATGCTTTAGCAATCTTTTATAATTTAGCATCTAATAAACAGATGAAGCGTATTATTGAATATCGTAAAAAAATGTTTACAAATGGCATAATGAACACTCCAAATGAAAGTAAAAATTTCCAAATTTATTTACCAAGTTATCTAATAAATTTGCACCATTATCATTTAAATTATGGTTGGACGTGGGTGAACTTGTTTTTTATTTATGTAATCAATGCATTTGATAAAACTGATGAAGCGGTCGAAAAAGAATTCAAAGAGATAAGTGATTCTATTTACAAATACGGAACTATTTATGAAGTATTTGACAACTATGGACCAGTGAAAACATTATTTTATAACAGTCAAAAAGATTTTTCAGAAGCAGCTGCGATGTATTTGGCTTGTGTACTAAATAATAAATTAGAATTTTAGGTTGTATTGTCTAGAAACTTATAATATTTTTTTTATATATTTTTTTTATTTCTTCTATCATTCTTGATGCATATCTTTTTCTTGTATCATTTGTTTTATTTCTTATTTTTTTTGAAGCATGTAATATTAGTTTTGGTAATCTACTATCATTATTAATTAAATCTTTAGGCAATCCAGTATAACTATCTACTACAACTTTTCCTGTTTCCTTCCAAACATCTTTATATAAAATATCGATAATAGAAATATACAATGCAAGCAAATCATTATCTTTTGCATTATATTTCAAATCACCAACATATCTAACTGTAAAAGCACCATCCCCTTCATTATCTATACATGCACTATCAAAATCAGTTAATTTTATAGTATCTTTACATAATAACATATTATTGGGTTTTATGTCCAATGTATGTATATTTAAAGAATGGATTTTTTTAACAACATTAATTAGATTATCAAACTGTTTTTGGTATATTTCAATATTATTTCTTATATCCTCTAGTATACTAGTAGTATATATATCAAAAGGGTCTGCTAAATCACCTTCACATAAATCAAATTGGTATACAGATCTCCCTGATGATATTTTTTTGATATTGGATGGTAGTAATATATATTTCTTTTCATCATCACTTAAAGTAGAAAGTCTTTCATAAATTTCATTTATTTTACCTCCATCTACTACAGTGAATGCATTATTATTAAATCTATAAAATATTTTATTTGCACCTTTTCCTAAAATTTTTAATGAATACCTATCTTCAATCCATTTTTCTATAAACTTGTCTATATTGTTTTTACCAACAACACAGCCCATTTGTTTAAGTAATCATATAACATATAGTTTATAAAAATAGATTATTATTAATGAGAATTTTAGTCGCAAGATATGTTTAAATTTTAATTGTATAATAATATAAAAAAGGCGAATGGGACAATGCTATAAGCTTCAATACACCAACAACATCAATAAATTATAGCAACGGTAATGCTTTCAAGTTTTGATTAAAATTTTAGTTTATATTCATATGTTTTTCCTATCTTAGTATAAGCAAACGACCTGTATAAATCGACCATCAAATTTTCTATGGTTTCATAGCCTTGTTTTTTTACTCTATCACATGCTTCTTTCGTTATCATATCTTCTAATAACAAATTGCCGGGTCTCTCTACTTTATAGCCTTGGCTGGATACAGTTATATCCAAAAACAATGGATGAAATTTTCTACTAACAAAAAATATTAATTGATCTTTTTTGATATTTACTGTATATGATATTTCACTGTCTTTCAACCAATTTATTGTTTCATTTGAGTAAAGATTTTGTGTAAACCTATATCTTAAAAGAAATACATCCCATAGACGTATTGTATCATCACCCGATCCAGATACAATCTTTGTACCATCATGATTAAATGCCACTGAGTTGATCCAAGCCATATGACCTTTCAGCATGCTCAGGCACACACCAGTATCAACATTCCATACACGTACTGTTTCATCATACGATCCAGATACTATCTTTGTACCATCATGATTAAATGCCACTGAGGTGACATCATTTGTATGACCTTTCAGCGTGCTTAAGCACAAACCAGTATCAACATTCCATACACGTATTGTATCATCACGCGATCCAGATACAATCTTTGTACCATCATGATTAAATCCAACTGAGTTGACCCAACTTGTATGACCTTTCAGCGTGCTTAAGCACACACCCGTATCAACATTCCATACACGTATTGTTTCATCAGTCGATCCAGATACAATCTTTGTACCATCATGATTAAATGCAACTGAGTACACAGGACCTATATGACCTTCCAATGTGTCGTTATTCCATTTTTCCCCCAATGTTAATATACATTCACCAGTATCCACATTCCATACACGTATTGTTCTAGCTTTACCTCCAGATACAATCTTTGTGCCATCATGATTAAATGCCACCGACTGGACATCCCTTTTATGACCTTCCAGTGTATTGAGTAAACTACCAGTATCAGCATTCCATACACGTATTGTTTCATCAACCGATCCAGATACAATCTTTGTACCATCATGATTAAATGCCACTGAGTTGACACCACCTGTATGACCTTCTAATGTCAACACACATTCACCAGTATTAACATTCCATACACGTATCGTATCATCATTCGATGCCGATACAATCTTTGTACCATCATGATTAAATGCCACTGAGTAGACTTGGTATGTATGACCTTCTAATGTTTCGCTGATTATCATTTAAAATAAATATAATCTATAATATACTGCTTAAATTTTAAGTTTTACACTATTGATTAATGTTAGTTGTATAATTTCATCATCTCTTTTTCCAATATCTTCTTTTAATTCATTAACTTCTTTTTTTAATTGCCTTATTTTTTTTTTCAACTCATTTCTATTTTCTTCACATTTCTTATACCATCGTTTTACTTTTTCATATTTTTCTTTTAGAATAGTTTCATCTTTATCATAATTTTCTATAGTTTCTAGTAATTCTTTTATTTCATTATTTTGTAATTCTATTTTATCTCTTAAATTTACCATTTCTAATCTTGAAGCGTTATAATCTTTTAAATACAATATTTCATTTTTTAAAATTAAATGAAATTTTAATACAAAGGTTTTATTGATAGCTGATGGGTTTGTATTTCTACCTCGAGTAGGTCTGTCAAATCCTTCAGGATCAATGGCTTTATTTTTAAAGTTTATCATTGGTAAGTAACTGAACATTTGTTTCATAGCTGCAAAATATTCTATTGTGCTGAAAAACCACCAAGAACCATGTTTGCACCATTCTTTTTTCCAGTAATTTAATCCTTCAGGATTATTTAAATTCTCAACACCAAAATTATTCATAAAAGACAATGTTCTCATATCATTAATTGAGAATTTATTATTATTTTTTTTTTCAATAAAATGATTCCATTCATCTATACCATTAAATTTATTATTTTTACAGTCATTATCGTTATTCTTATCTTCTGCTTTATCATCTGCAGTTCTGTTGTATATGCCTTTTATTCTCCAATTACTTACTATACTTTTTTTCGATTCGTCATATTTATTTGATCTAATAACTAATTCAAAATATTTTTTTTTAAATTTAATCTTTGATCCATTTAGAATGAATAGTAGATAACATATAGTTTATAAAAATAGATTTATGTATTTTATGTAGAAGGATGTTGTATCCTTTTCCATTTGTTTAATAACCCTCTTTTAATCACTTCTATGTCCAATATTCCTGTTGAATTTCTTATCCATGGTTTGTAACAATTGGTACATAAGTATATGTTTTTATTTTTTCCATGTTCATTCACCAATATTGGACTCCATGTTTCATTTCCCCTGTTTACTTTACACCATTCACAATTTATTTCAGTGTATAATTTTCCATGTTCAATACAACATCCACAATAAAACCCATTCTCTGTAAAATATTTTGAATCAAATTGCATAAAGTTGGCACAAATTGGACATATGGTATACATGTTATCAAAAAACTGCAATACCACTCCCAATAAATTGATAGAACAAAGTTCTGTTTCTGCACAAATTTGATTCCTGATGTTTTTTTTCTTTTCTTTTGCTTCCCTTTTTTTTTCTCTGTAAANATTCATTTTTTGCCTTTCATNANTATCAATATTAATAAAAGAAGAATATTCTTGTAGATTGTTGTGTCTTTTTTTTGCATCCACTTTATCACATCTTTTNCCACAATATAATTTCATATCTTCATCTTCTANTAATACTTTTGAATGNCCATATGCATACAAATTNACTCTTTTACCTTTTGTATTAAAACCATTTACAAANCCTTTGAATTGTTTACAATGAAAACAAAAATAAGTTTTTCCAACATCTTTTCCTAATGTTTTATGTTTAGGTATGTTGTATTTNCTTTTCAAAGCCACATACTGTTGTTTATAAATATGTGATGGTAANAGGAAAACCCTGACATTTTTTTTCCTGTTAAAAACAATTGAAAACTGTCTGATTGCTTCAAATTCATACCTATTNATATTGCTTAANAGATTCTTTAAATTTGATTTTGATCCTTCTTGNTTATATATTTCTTGTATGGTTTTTAATTTTTTAATAGTGTTTTTTGACACATTGAAATATTCTAACCAATGTATAGGAAGATCAATCTCNAATGGAATTCTTATTGCAAATGAATAAAGCATTTCAGTATATTCTANAGGAAATGCTTTATTTACATAATCAATACATTTATTATCATCATGTTTTTCACATTCTGTAATAATAACATTTTCAAANGAATGTCTTTTTGGTCTGAACAAATGATGCACTTGTTGTTTGTTTATNGATAAAAGCTTTTGTTCAATGTTTCTAAATTCCAANATATCACCAGATTTATTTTCAAATTTTCTNATGATATTCATTGCTTCTTTTACACATGATTCAAATTTATCCCAATAGTATCTTTGGTTTATTTCTTCATAAATNGAAGGTATTTTTCTCACACCAAAAACTAAAAATTCTTTAATNATATAAAACAGCAATTGTTGATGATTTTTCATCATCCATTGTAACATTACAGCTTTTGATGTCTCATTTAATTTTTTCATTATTCTCATTCTTGTTTTATAATCAGGTCTTACAANTGAATCTTTATACAANCCCAATAATGAACATTTCATACATCCTAAAATAAAGTCATATACATCTTTATATTTTCTGCAATATTTTGATAAAATTTGNATGAGATTTCTTATTGTACATCTTTGTGGNAGTGCCTTTGACAATAAATGNACAATTGGATTTGGATTTGTTTTCTGNCTGTTATCTGAGAAAAAAGAACAATCAATAATNTAATGTAAAACATCAGGNANTTTACCTTCATGAAATACATTTTCAACACATGGACTGAATNTTTCAATTGGAGCTTTNTNTCCAACATCAGTCAATAAATAANTATTTGAAAACTTATTTTCATTTTCCATATNGATCATAAGTGGTAAATGCATNTCCATATACAAAATCAAATAATATTTGTTTTCTTTTGTAATGTTAGNTAAACTTAACATTTTTTCTAACTTGCTTATCANCCANCCAAGNGTGCAATAAATACTAAACTCTTCATNAGCAGNATTTAATTTNTTGGGGTTCCAAAANGTTGGTTTCCAATGATTCAAGTTAAAATTNTTTACCCTATCAACAAAATTTCCTACAAACAACTGTTCAAANTCAGTTGANGCAAAATGTGGAAATAAGATTTTATTCAAGTCATCTATGAAAGGGTAAATNTGCCCAGTGATTAGTTTGCCTTCTAATGACTGGGCATCTCCACTAAAAAATGCTGGTTTTCTGTTGGGTATGCCATNCTCCANTGATTATAATATCTTANTCCATTTNTTTCTTCCAATTTGTAAGCAGATCTTATATGTAAAACAATTGGATCAATAATTCCTTCATAAACATGTCTNCTTGATAAAATACANTCTTGTAANCTNTATTCATTTTTNATGTTTACCAAATTTCTGTAATCTTGNAGTATTGAATCTTCTTTAATACCCATTGCATCAGCTTTAATATTAAAGAATGCTCTTAATATTTCTACTCTTTTGCACATAAGACATAGNCTGATTTCATTTGGATATTTCCCTGTTCTTTCAAATTCTTTTTGCTCTGAAGGTAATAAAAATTCCCTTAGTATGAAAGCTCTATCCTTTGCCTGGCAAATATTTAAACCTTCACATTTNTTTCCCATCAAACATTGCCTTTCATTACCTTTTGGTTCTCTTAACATTTCTTCTTCATATGATCTAGAAACTGGTTCAATTTTAGCTCTTAATGAAGTCCTATCTTTTAGATTGTATATGTCAAAGCTNTCCTCAGGTTGTTTTTGAACCAAATGTCTCAAATAAGGATAATCAAAAGGTCTTACATGACTAAAATCTTTTTTTGATGAATCTTGATTNCTTGTAGAAAAAAAATTATTTTCAGCTTCAATCATTTCTTGATAATTTTCAGTTTTAAATTNTGACTCTACAGAATTTATTTCTGGAAAATCTACATCTTTCACACTTTCTTTTTTCACAACATGNCTTACATTAAATTGTGAAGGTGTCTTGATACCTTTTTTCACTTTTAATCTTCTTTTTTTCTTTTCCCTTTTTNGAATAATTTTATTCTCTTCTTCTTTTGCTGAATCTGAATCACTTTCAATAACTCTTTTTTGTTTTTTTNAGTCTTTTTGATCATTAAATGCTCTTGCAAATGAATCCAAGACACTCATTGTGTATTTTTTTGTATGTACCGACATATTTATAGTTTTTTAAATTGTTTTTTATAATTTGTTATAAAAGTTTTATCTATTTTGTTTATTGGGGTTGATATGTCTATATGTGATATGTCTATATGTGTGTTGTGCATATTATAAAAAAATGACATCAAAAAAATAATAGCTTTATATAGCATAAAAATGACCTCCACTTTAAAAATAGCTAAATTTTTTTTAACTAAATTTTTTTTAGCTACTTTTAAATTTATGACACTTGTACAGACACAGACCACACACACATAGCTTACACACATCACACACACAAACATATCAACTCCAATAAACAAAATTAATAAACAAAAGTATTATAAAACAAAAAACAATTTAAAGATACAAAAACAATGGCAGCCATGTTACAACAACCAGCAAAAAAACAAAAAACAGGAAAAACATTCTGGATGGTGAAAGATTTTGATCAACAAAAAACATTTGTGCATTTAAAAGATCATTATTCTGGTAATCCAATGCCTATGCTTGGTGTTGAAGGTTCTATATATGATAATAATGCAAGAACTACATGTATGGCACCAGTCATATACAGTTCTGTAGGTCCTTCAGGAAACCAAGGTTCATGCAATGGTACTATCACTGAACCAACTCATTTTACCATTGATATAACCAAAACATTACCAGATTGGTTTAATGAAGTTTGTCCTGGTGAACAAGCAAGATTGGATAATTTATTTGAATGGATGCACAACAGTGTGGATGAGCATCTTGAACTGGCATGGAATACTGAAGATATCTTTCAGAAATGGAAAGATAAAGCAATGAAAGAAGCAAAGAAGAAACATAAAAAAGAAGGTGGTGAATTAAAAACTATTGCAAAAGAATGGTTTAAAGAAAATGCAACTTTATCTATGTTTAAAGAGTACACAGATGAAAATGATGAAGATCAACCTAGGTTACACTTCAGAAAAAAATATGCCACAAAAGCAGGTGCTATACAGAGACCAACTATGTGGAGAAAAGATAAAGAGACTAAGAAAATGGTAGATTTCACTGATGATGTTCCATTCATTGCAAAACATTCTATTGTAAAATTTGATTTTCAATTGAATATGTATTCCACACCTACTATGTATGGTGTTCAAGCACAATTGAACAGGAATATAGTTTGTGTGAAATTGGAAAGTTTGAAAAAGAGAGAATTTACTGAAGAAGATAATTCATGTGATGTACCAGTGTTTGATTTTTGATTGATATATGTAGTATAAAAGAATTTTAATATTAAAATAAATGAAATTATCTTATTTTACTCTGTTTTTAAGTTTTAGTGTAATAATGTATTTTATAACTCAATTAGGATCTTTTCATAGTTACTGGAATAAAAGACTAAGAGAACATAAAAAAGCAAAAAGATTTTTGACACAAGAATCATGTGTTGATCCATACATAAAGGCAGATTTGGGTGATTTTAATTTATGTACACAATCAGAAGAAATTTTATCACAATCACCATTTTTTAAAGCATTGTATGATCTTGCAGAAGACAATAGTTTATGTGGTAGGGGTAAATGTTACATGTTTTACACAGATGTTACATCAAATATACATAAAATAATAATCACACTTGGAATTTTATCTATTTTAGTTTGTTTTTTATCAGGGTTACAAATAAAAAGACACAGACATGAAAATGCAGTTAACTATTATAGATTGCCTATTAAAAATGATTAATTTATCTAATCTTTATGGGTTTTCATTCTCATTTCCTGTCTATACACAGAGGATGAAACAGTTGATCCTTCAACATCTTTATATTTCACAATTATATTTGTAAATAAAGTATGATATGTTCTTTCCACATCCATTATATGTTTACCACCAGTGATGACTATTTTTCCTGATCTAAATATTAAAAATACCAATTTTGGTTTTATACTTCTAAGTATTAAACCTGGGAATAGATCTGGTTCATATTGAGTATATGGACCATAATCTTCTGCAATAGATTGTAATTTTATAGTGAAACCTGCATAAGCAGAACCAACAATATTCTGTATTTTAAATTTGTTAAATGATACTGGAATACCAACAGCTTGAAATAATCTACAATATTTTCTTGCAGCTAACCTAGATTCATATAATGATCTGGCTCCTGTACAGACCATATTACCACTCTGGAAAGCTAATGCTGTGGTTCTTGGTTCTCTTATTCTGATAATAGCAGCAGCAAATGTTTGTGGGTTAAATTCTAAAAAGGCATATTTCATTGCAATGTGTTTTAAATTGAGCCCTTTTGTTCCTAAGCTGAAAGTAGAAACAACATTCTGTAAATGATAAGGAGGTACAACAATATTCTCTTTTTTTTTTAAAGTATCAAAATCAAAATTTTTCTTCTTTTGTTTCTTTTTTGGCATTTTTTGATTATAAATATATATATATAGTTACTAAAATGAGTGTGGCTTTTTGGACCGAGAGAAAAAAGAGAAAACTAAATCCTAGAATTGAAATTGAGATAAAAGATGATAAGTCCTTTTTATTACATCCAAAAAAAATAAATGTATCAACAAGAAATACTCTTGCTCAATACAAGAAAAATAAATCTTATATTGTTGATAATTTAAAAAAACTAGATGTTTTGGATGCTGAAATATGTTTACCACCTAATAGACTGGTGAAGTTGATGAGATCCAAAATTGTGGAAGCTACTTTGAATGAATCAAAATTGAATAATATTTCATTTTATAAAATGTTATTCCCATATCAAAAAGAAGGGGTACAGCATGTCATCTCAAAATTTCATGGTAAAGGGTTGATAGGAGATGAGATGGGGCTTGGGAAAACCTTACAAGGGTTGTGCATATATAGTTATTATAACCCCAAAAATTTACTGATTATATGTCCAGCATATTTGAGGTATACTTGGAAACATGAAATAAATAAATGGGCAAATAAAGATTGTAATGTAATAAATAAAGGTAAAGACACTATATCTGATGAAATAACAATTATTTCATATGAATTAGCAGCAAAGAAAGTTGATGAATTGTATAGGTTTGATATGGTGATATGTGATGAATCACATTATTTAAAAAACCATAAAACAAAAAGAACAAAAGCTTTGACACCTTTATTGAAAAAGAAAAAACATGTTTTATTATTAACAGGGACACCTGCTTTGAATAGACCATGTGAACTTTATCCACAATGTCATATTTTAAGACCTGATTTGTTTAAAACATTCAAAGAATATACTAAAAGATATTGTGATGGTAAGATGCACCCTGCAGGTTACTATGATTATTCTGGAAGTTCTAATAAAAATGAATTAAATTGGTTGTGTAAAAAAACCATAATGATAAGAAGATTGAAAAGAGATGTATTAACTGATTTACCATTGAAGCAAAGATCTGAAATATACTTACAAATGAGCAAGAAAGAAACTAAACCTTTGAAACCATTATTTGAAAGATGGTTTCAATTAAATGATATGATAAAAAGTATGGAACCTTGCTCTGAAGAAATACAAAAAGCATCCTTTGAAAGAAAAGTGTTGATAACAGAGTTATACAGAAAAAGTAGCATGGTAAAGCATAAAGCAGTGAAAAAAGTTGTTAAAGATATGGTACAACAAGGATTAAAATTTATTGTATTTTGTTATCATAAATCATTTATGGATGAAATGGAAGAAGCATGTGATGGTGTTGAATACATCAGAATTGATGGAGACACACCTGTTGAAAAAAGGCAAAAATATGTTGATGAATTTCAATCAGAAACCTCCAATATTAAAGTAGCTATTTTAAGTTTATTGGCAGCATCAACTGGGTTTACTTTGACTGCCACATCATTGATGGTGTTTGCTGAATTATATTTTGTGCCTGGTACAATGCTACAAGCTGAAGATAGAATTCATAGAATTGGACAGAAAAATAATGTAGATATCAGATATATAATAGCTGAGGGCACTCTAGATGATTATATATTCAAAATGCTCACAAGGAAGATAGACACATTGGATAAGNTTNTGGATTGTAGNAGTGACAGAAATTTTTTAATAAAATAGATCATAGAAGAGTATATAAATTATTTTTTTTAAANTAAAATGGGTACATACATGGAACAACAGANTTTCAGTAAATTATATTATAATACNTTTGTTTTTGATTTAGAATATATTGGCACAAGTACAGAGCTTGAAAATTGTTATATATGGGAAATAGGTGTAAAACANATTCATTCACANCAAACCTTTAGCATAACTATTGATCCAGGTATCAGACCAATACCAGAACCATTTTCACCTGAATTTTTGCAATTGACTCCAGCAATTTTAGCACAAAGACATGCAACAACATTTTATGAGGCTTGGAAANGTTTAATTTACTGGGTTGATAAATTNACAATGAAAAATGTNCCNAAGTTATTTATGAGTCANAATTGTTTTAAAGGNGACAAAATTATTTTGGAAATAGAATTNAAAAGAAATAAACTTGATGTACCATACAATTGGTTCTTTTTTGACACATTNATTTTTTCAAGATTTTCATTNCCTAAATTNACTTCTTACACTTTGTCAGATTTNTATAAAACTGTTTTTCANAAAGAAGTACAAAATGCACANTCAGCACTACCAGATGCTGTCCATTTAACTGATTTNTTAAGNCATATNGGATTNAACTTNATTGAAGGTCCTATATACCCATTTGGNTGTACATCTTTACAAGCTGTNAAGTGGTTGGGACCATCTTGTGAAAAAATATTNTTTAAAAATAATATTCATTCNCTNGAAGAATTAACACAAATGTTAATTACTTCATATTCAACACACTCATTGAGAGGTTANATGCCTATGTCACTGAAAAATTTTATCAGCATTAAATTAACTAGCTTGGGTATTAAANCTGGNAATGCAACAAGCATTACAAATAGCTTATTAGAAAGGTGGTTGTAGTATAAATATTTTATAAATATTTTTATATAATGTCAAAAAGAAAAAGAGAAGAGCATANACATCCAATTATAAAACAAATCAAATATGAACATCATGNAGAANCTAGNAAAAGAGTGAGAACAGATAACTCATCATCACAAGCTACTAAAAGAATAGCAACTGAGAAAGATTATTATATTAANAAATTAGAAAGATGNTTAATTCAATTNTATAAAAAGTATAAAGAAATAGAATATANTTTAGAAGTTGAAAGAAATAATAATGTGTGTAAATTAAAANCTTTATATGTACATTGAATGGTCTATATTTTTTTTTTGATNTTGNAAATATTNTTCTATTGCTTTNTCTACATCCTCATAAGACAGTAATTTGCTGTTTGAATTTTTCTGTTTCCATTTCCTTTTACANTANTTTAATTTTGCTTTAAATGCAATGTTNTCAGTATCTCCNCCNGCATATTCAAAATTATTATAATATTTTTTGAATAATTTAGAACAATCAACAGATGACCAATTATTTTTTTTTAATTGCAATTGAAAAATTTGATGTAACTGGACATAATCATATTTTTCTATTGTAAATCTCCATTGAAATCTTCTTTTTAAACCNGGNTTNACATTAAAAAAATGCTGNTCCAATTCNTCTTCATACCCTGCTATAATAATGATTGTCTTTCCTTTTTCTTCAGAGATAAATGAATTTAATTGGTCTAATGCNTCTTTTCCATAATCNTCTTTATCTCCGTTNTTAAGTGAATATGCTTCGTCAATAAATATTACTCCTCCTGAATACTTTTGAAGTAATTTTTTTGTTTTGTTTGCAGTATGACCCATNTATGANCCNACAAAATCNGANCGNTGTAATATTGTAAATTCAGTNTCNTTNTCAAATATATCCAANGATGCCCAAATATTATAAATNATTTCAGCAACTGTGGTTTTTCCTGTNCCTGGTGTACCTTGGAGAACNGTGTTTAAAAAATGTCCNTCTAAATTACCNTTGTTTGTTATNATAAATTGTATTTGACTTACAATACTTTTNTTTAAATCATGCATTCCTACGAATTCATCTAATTGTAAGAGGTATTTGTGTANTTTAGGGTTCTTTTTCCTAAAATAACGAATCATTTCTTGNAAATCAATTTGTTCACATTTACGTTTTTTTTGCTTTCTCTGCATTTGTTTTATTAGAATTTTCTTTTATAGGATTTTTACACAAAGGGCATAACATCGAATATCTCGATGCTTCGATTATACATTGTCTGTGAAAAAGACAGTTGCATGGATGTACTGAAACAAAAATTCCAGTCGTATCCAAACAAATGCTGCACTTTGTTTTTTTCCTTGTTTTTTTAAAACATATTTGTTTTTCAACTCCTCTTTTATTTTCCATCCATTGTTGAACAATCGTATCATGTTTTATACTATTTATATAATCTCTGTATGAATCGAACTCAATTAAAATAAAAGCCTCTTTTAAAACAGAAGATCTAAAGGAATATTTCTTTTTTATCCAAAAGTTCATGTCCCATGAAGCCATTAAAGTTCTAGAATTTTTCATACTATCTATATAATGATCATAAATGACACTCTTATTAACTCCTTGAGGTAACAAGTGTTTTCTTATCAAACTATACATTTTAATAAATGTAATTTTATATATATATTTAAAAAACAAACCCATTCAATTTAATTTTTTTTAATGGTTTTTTTGCTGATATAATTTTTTTCGGCGCGACCCTAGACGGCTTGACAGCTTCATTTACTGGTTGTTTATCTACTTTTTCTTCATTTAAATCATTCTGAAGACTTTCTTCTATGTCATCCATGCATTCACTGTACCAATGAGAAGTCCATAATGCTCGAGGCAATAAAATAAGTATGGTAGATACAAACCACCATAAACTTTCAAATCTTAATGTAAACAAAGCGAAAAATCCCCATTCTAATATTTCAAAAAAGTAATTAGGACATTCTATACCTAAGTGGACTAGTATTTTAAAATGTTTTTTTAGTCCAATCTTTGTCAAATAAATACCTATAGTTGGATGTGTTTTTACATCAGGTGACGTGGTTCTACTGTAGTTGAGTATTATATCAACATAAGCATTTAAAAATAAGAATATTAGAGCTCCTAATAAAAATATGATATCATGAGCAGATAATTCACCAGTCATATTCACAGCCATGTGTCTAATCAACATGCCTATAACAGGATAATAGAACCAAGATACCAAGACGATTAAAAAAGATGTTTTTTTACAACCTCTCGTCTCTGGCAATTCACTATGGATATGTCTAATCCATAATACTGAAATAATTGATCTCCATATGAAATGAATTATAAAAAATACCATCGCAAGTGATCCTTTTGCACTAGATGGTAATTTACTAACCCATGTGCCGTTTTCATTATCAAAATATCCAAATATTATTATTAATGCTGGACCATTAATCAATGCCCAAGCAATATCAGAATCTATCATTAAAGGTAACTTCCAAGAAAATTTACCATGAGGGACAGGGAATAAAATAAAAAGAACAAATGATATAAATGAAAATACCAACACATACAAGCTTAGATATGGGAAAATCATTTTTTAAATAAATTTATTTGTTTATATACAACTAAAATGTACAATACATGAAGCAACCCAAAAAATATCATGTACATGATGTACATCACACCATCTCTCAGCAAATACAAATAACATATCTATATCTTCTTTAGGAATACTATTATTGCCAATACCATTATAATCAAACTCAGGAACATGATTAGAATCACATTCTCTATGATGTATTAAATCCAATGTTTTATTATCTACACATTTATAAAAAAGTGATCTAACTGTATCATATGGCTGTGGTTTGTTCCAATGATCTGTTTTTGGATATTTATAATAAAATGTTAAAAAAGATGGAACATTTGATATATCATTGAAGAAATTTATTTCTTCTTGGTTTATTCTACAAATTTCTTTATAAATATCTACATCTAAGTCTTCAGAATCTGAAGAAGACTCTGAAACATCCTCATCATCTGAGTATAAATTGTCTACTAACCATTTTACAGGCATTATTAATCTGTATTTTCTTTTTGGTTATGTTTTATCTTTTTTATGCCCTGTTCAATATAATCTTGTACACTTGGAAGTGTGAATGTCTGATCAAGCCAAATTCCTGCTAGAACTCCAAAGAGAAAATATAACATTTTTAATATTTTTAAATGCTTATATAGTACCTTTATTTCAAGCATCACTTGCCGTCAATAAATTATTCTGGTACCAATATCCAGGAGCTCGTGTAAACATGTGAAATGCATGTAGGTATGCTTGTTTTGAATCAACTTGGTTTGATAAGTAATATTCTTCTATTTTTATTCCATGTTGTGATTTTACAACAATATGAAATGAAGATATGGATTTCTTGTAAGATGAATGAAATGATACCAAATCGACTGTTTTTTTATAAGGTTCATATTTTTTTCTTTCAACATAATCTACAATATCATATAGGCGATAATTTTCTGGTATACTTTTGAATATTACTTGTTCTACATTAACACATCCGTTTACATTTAAATATTTACATACTTCTCTTAATAAATCCTTGTTTAAATTATTAAGCATTTATCACAGGATTTATTACATTTATAGGAATATACATTGATGCTACAGATAATAACCCAACAATGAATATATTGGATGATATATAAAAATACTTTCTTGATAATAAACTTTTTCCGCATAATTCATAAAAAACTATGCTAAATGTAATCATTGTTGTTATTTTTTCATGAAAATCAACATAACCCACACATAAAAATATCAAAAAACACGGGAAATATAAGATAAAATTTCGATTGTATATAAAAATATTTCGTCCCAGAGCCGCATTATAATATTTCTTTTCATAATCATACCCAAGAGTTGGTTTTTTATTGTCTTTTATCATTCTTCTATAATTTTTGATACCAAGACTGATTCGTTTTGATGATTCTGTTCGATCAAATAAATATAGTTTATTTGTATCAAATAAGTTTTGATGAAATCGATTTACAGTGTCATCCTCATATAAATCGTGATAAAGATGTGCTATTCGTTTATCATTTTCATCTAAAATATTATCTATCTTGCATAATCTTTTTTCTCCGTGATCTACAAGGTACATAATCTCATTCCATAAGTATATCATAACCCAAATGAAAAAAAGATTTATTCTTTTTGCATAATTTTCATAAATAGACATATGTAACATATACTTTAATAAGATGTTAATTGGAGGGTGTTTTTTTTCTACAATATCGAAAATTATCTTTTGATGAACAACAGGAATAAGAAATAAACAATATATAGTTGCAAGAATGCAAACATTATTGGGAAATGTTATACATAATAAAACTGTACAAATTATATGTGTCAAATATATGATCATTTGATTAATAATCCGTATTAATATATACTTTTAATTTTAATAAACCATATGAATATTCTTATCGTTGGAGATCAATTAACTGGAAAAACATCTTATGTTGAAAGATTAGTATACAATCGATTTTCTGAATCATATATTACAACAATGGGAAAAGATTTATACACTTATATGCACAAT
>NZIM01000087.1 GCA_002691585.1 Legionellales bacterium | reverse complement strand
GCTTTTATGGCCTTGACGGTCACAGTCCATTGATAGCTTGTATCTTTAGCGACCTGCTTGTACGCAGCGGTAGCCGCCTCGATATGTTCTGCCGTGGTTCCATTCCCGGCGAACGCGGTAGGGGTAGCCAACGCTAACCCAAGCGCGAGAATTTTCAATCTGTACTTCATAACTCAATCCCCTACTTACGCGCCGCCGGACCATTGAAATCAAGGCCGTTAGACATGTAGGTCACGAAATACTCGAGGTTGCTGTACTCCGCGCCCTGAGCCTTGTATGGATTCGCGCGGATATTATTGTGACACCCGGCGAAACGACGATGTAACGTCCCCATGGACTGCCACTTTGAGCGGAACACCGGCCAGCTCGTGGCGTGACCAAACGCGGGAGAGGTTGTATCCGCCCGGTATAGGTTTCCAGCGGTCAGCATGTGGCAGTCCGCGCACGCGAAATTCAACTGCCCACGCTTGGTGTAGAAGTGCTCCTTCCCATCCTCGTACGCGGCTAGCGCTCGAGGATCATTTGACGGGATATCAACCTTTACCTCCTGGCCACGAGAGTTATATGACATATAAGCCGTCACATCCGCGATCTTTCCCTTCTTCCAGCCGTAAGGCTTCTCACCGTTCGCCTCGCGGCACTCGTTGACCGCTCGCTCCATGGTGACAACCATCCCACGATCCTTATCCCAGAGCGGGTATTGCCCCCGGACCGCACCCTCTGGCCCGAAACAGTCTGCCAAAGACTTACCGTTGGCGAACTTTGAGTGGTAGAGCTTCTCTCCGTTCTCGATCGCGATCTCGTAGGGAGGGAACTCTTCGATCGACTCCCACTGCTCGCGAGCCTCTGGGAGAATCGAATAGACACCGTTGGCAAAGTCTGCTGTCGGTGTGTTCGGGAACCTACTCTCGTAATATTTCTGGAAAGCCGCCTGGTCCTCGACTGGTCCGGCTGACACTCCCAATGCGATCCCTAGACCCAGGGTCGCCAGAGTACCTCGTATTATTATTTTCATAGCACTGTCTCCGTTCAGTTACTTAACTTTTGTCTCGGCAGAATCCGTCTTACCCGTGTTGTCTTTCCATGAGATCTTCAAGCTATCTCCCTTCTTACCGGCAAATTTAAAGGCCAGATAGGGATCCTTCGAGATCGATGTGTTGAAAGCCGCAGCGAATACTACCTTGCCGCCAGACTCTGCAGCGACGTCCGTGATCCAATGCTCTGGAATCTTAGAGCCGTCTTTCTTTTTACGTAGACCCGTCTCCATGTTGTGCTTCATCAGAGTCTTCACGTCCACGGTACCGTTACGTTCTTTTGCTTTGATACGAATTGATGACATATCTAGGTTCTCCTATTAACCGCCGCATCCACCGATGGTGACCTTCACTTCTTTCGATGCCGTGTAGAGCTTACCGTCTGAGCTCACGACCGCCGTCACTTGGGTAGTCTTACCCATACGGACCCGGGTCTTAACCATCGCCTCGGTACCAGCAGGTATATCGGCCACGATAGCGAGCGGGTTCGGATTCTCCTTCACCATGAACGCGATCTTTTCTGCTTTCATAGACGTTGATATCTCGATCGGCACGACCGCACCGTTCTCCGCAATATCAGGAGCCTTCAGCTTGATGTCACCGCTCGGGGTCGTCGCGTTACCACCGAACAATTCATTCAACGAATCCTCGACCTTAGGGTTTTTAAATGCTTTCTGGTTGTAGGCCGCAAATACCATCCGAGGAAATGCCATTGCAGCCGCAGCGGCGGCTGATAACGTGCCTGTTATTTTCAATACGCTACGACGATCCATCGCAACTCTCCTTTTTTGCCAAATTACAGTGAATACAGATACTCAACCACCTGGTCGATCTCTGCCTCGGTCAAAATCTTGTTACGCCCAAACGGGGGCATATTTGTCAGGGGATTCCGCTTGGTAGGATCCCAAATCTGCTCACGAAGAGCGGCTTTGTCGGGATACCGGGCCTTCATCGACATCAGGGGCGGGCCCGAGTTACCGGTCTGTTGCCCACCATCCATCATGTGGCACGTGAGGCAGTTGCCCTTTTTACGGCTCCAAGCGATTTCCTTTCCCTGCTTGACAGCGTCTGCGATCGCTAGGGGCGACATCAGAGCCGATGCTAGTAAGGCTGTTAGGAGTTCCTTCTTCATTATAGTTTCCTCTCCATACTGAATAAGAATTAAGCCTAGCGGCTCGATTCAACCATAAACGCTACCGCGTTAACGACGTCGTCATCCGATAACGCCATGTTGCCACCCTTTGCGGGCATTACTCCATCTGCGCCCTGGTAGCCGTTTATCGCGTGGTCGTTAAGGGTATCCATACCCTGACCAATGCGATCAACCCAACCAGCCACATCACCTACCTTGGGCGCTCCCGCGATCCCCGAGTTGTGACATGCCTGACAAGCCATATCGTACACACCTCTGCCGAGTGTTGCCCCTTCTGAGAGTGCGACTTTAGTAATGTTTTTTTCTGTACTTATTCCGGACTCGCTAACTGCCGAGGGATTCCCATCGTAGTGATTCGCCGCGACCCCCGAGTCCTCCTTAAAGTGGCCGGTCGGCGTCACGCCATTAATCGTGGTCACGATCTCGAATTTAGATGGGTCCGCACAGTTCTTGAAACAGCGCTCATTGTTCACGTCGGGGCGGTTATCGATGAAGAAATTCTCCTCGTTGGGCATCTTCACCTCCGCAAACGTATCTTTGTTCGACACAAAGTCATCCCCGACGATATCGTTTAGATAGAGGACGTAGGCGGCGATCGAGTAGACCTCCTCGTGGCTCAGCGACTGTGGCACTGGGTAGGGCATCGCCCTGTATATGTAGTCCCACAGGGTAGACGCGTAGGGCCAATACGAGCCGACAGTTTTTTCTGGGTGAAGCGTATCGAGGGTGCCTTCACCGCCGGCGAGGACCGGCCACCGACCCTCTCCCTCACCAAATAGGCCATGACAGCTCGCGCACTTTGCCTCGTAGAGGCCCTCACCCTCGGCTACGGACCCTTCACCATCGGGCAAACCCATACCGTCTGGGCGAACATCGATATCCCACCCCGCGATCATCTCGGCCGTGGCCGTGGAACCAATCCCCAGAGGACCCGCGGTTGCCAACCCAGACAAGGCCAGCACGGCGGCTACCACAGGAAACTTAAGAGATTTGAACATTGAATACATCTCCGGTTTCTGTGACGTTCCACGTATGGATTGAGTTCTTGTGGTAGATCGACCAGCCGCCCCGTTCGTCGCGCAACTGTCTCAACGTGGGCTGAACGTAACCGGTCTCATCAATCGCTCGTGACTGCAGGAGCCAGGGCTGTCCGTTCCACTTAGTCTTGAAGCTGAACTGCGTCAGCGCCTTTGACAGCACGAGCCCCTTTAGCTCGGTACGCTCCCAGTTCACCCCGCCATCAAACGAAATATCCACGGCCTTGATCTTTCCGCGTCCCGACCACGCGAGACCACGGATCTCCAAGAACCCTGGTTCCTTCAATGGGTTCTCTGGGCACGGGGATGTGATCACAGAGTTGGTCTCCATCACCCACGTGAACCGGCGCGAACGTCCGTCCGGCATCAAGTCCGTATACTTCGAGGTCTCTTCGCGGTGGTGCCACGGTTGGTCGCCAATCTCGAGGCGACGCAGCCACTTCACAGACGTATTCCCCTCCCAACCCGGGTTCAGCATCCGTAGAGGGTAGCCCTGCTCTGGACGCAACGCCTCACCATTCTGACCCCACGCAATAATTGTATCGTCGAGGGCCTTCTCGAGCGGAATCGAGCGCGACATGCCAGCAGCGTCCGCCCCCTCCGCCAGGATCCATTTACCCTCTGGTCTGACTCCGACTTCCTCGAGCAACGTCGATAACTTCACTCCGGTCCACTCGCAGCAGGCCAGCATACCGTGCGTGAACTGAAGCGCCTCCATCTGCGCGCCACGCCACTCCATACCACCATTTGCGGGGCACTCAATAAATCGGATCTCCGAGACAGAGGGGAACCGCTTGAGATCATCCATCGTCAAAACCAACGGACGCTCGACCAGGCCGTGGATGATCAAGCGGTGCTGGTCCGGATTCACGTTTGGGATACCACCATGGTAGCGCTCGAACACCACCCCGCTCGGCGTGATGATCCCCTCAAGATCCTGCAGTGGTGTCATCGAGATCGATGACGCAGCGTCAACAGTCAACCATGGGACCGTGCGGCGCTGCAGATCCTCAAACTCAGACGGCTCGCCGTAGGGCTTGGCGACCACGCCACTGCCCAGGTGGCGTTGCCATTCAGGGAGGTTGGGTGGGAGATTTGTGGATGCGTTCGCTTTCGGGATCATTTGCACGCTCGAGAGTCCCGCTACGGCGGCGATACCACCTTTCAGGAAATTACGGCGATCGATGCCTTTCATCCCACCGGCTTCAGCCGCAATAGCCTCCATTAGCTTCGGTAGAGACGGTTCATACAGCTTCGTCATGTCAACCTTCCGTTGAGTTCTATANTTATTACTNAAAAGAATATTAGAGGACCCGGGTCCCCGATGTAAAACGATCTAGTCCAAAGTCTAATGAGAAATTTGCGGCGCAAAACTTGTCAGAGATGGAACGTCGTGACCCAGCCAAAAACAACAAGCAGGCGGAGAACCGCACAAGATCAACGCACTGCCACGCCGCACCGACAGGAAGAAAAATCCTAACGAAGAGAAATTTTTGGCAAAACGCTACCGGAGTCCTGCGGCACACACTGCAGGGTGTACTTCATATCGAACGACGCGGCCATCTCAAACGCGGCGTCGTTACACTCGCCGAGCGTCTCAAACTGCATACCCGTCTCGATGGGCTCGAANCTCCCGGGCATAAAGTAAACCAGTACATATATCAGCTTCATTCGCAAAGACTAAACGCTACACAGCACTAACTGCCAGGGTTTTGTGCGTAACCTCTAATTTCTGAGGCGATAGCCTGTCCTGAAGATGTACCAAATAAAGCCCAGGAAAATTGTGGCGAACACGAGCACGGCGAGGACCGATAACTCGACCGATACCTCCGAGATCCCAAAGAAGGCCCAGCGGAAGCCCGAGATAAGATACATCGCGGGGTTAAACATACTGATCGTCTGCCAAGCGCCGGGGAGCATATCGATGGAGTAAAAACTACCCCCAAGGAAGACGAGGGGCGTAATTACGAGGGTCGGGACAAAGTTGAGCTGCTCAAAGTTCCGTGCCCAGAGGCCTAATATAAAACCCAGTAACGAGAAGGAGACGGCCGTTAACACCAAAAAAATAATCATAAAAAACGGGTGTCGTATTTCGAGGGATACGAACAAAAACGAAACAATCAGGATTATAAAACCGACCGCGATAGATTTGGACGCGGCGGCGCCAACGTAGCCCGCGACCATCTCAAAGGGTGATATAGGTGCCGAGAGATGTTCATAGATCGTGCCAAGGAACTTGGGAAAGTAAATGCCGAAAGATGCGTTGGCGACCGACTGGGTCATCACGGTCAGCATGATCAGCCCCGGTACAATGAAGGCACCGTAGGATACATCACTAATCGGTAACATCCTGTTCCCTATAGCGGATCCGAATACAACAAAGTAAAGGACCGTCGATATTACAGGTGACGCAAACGACTGAAGTGGGGTCCTGAATGTTCGGGCCATTTCAAACTTATAAATCGCTTTGACCGCGTGCAGGTTCATGGCCGACTCTCCGCGACTAGCTCGACAAAGATGTCCTCGAGCGAGCTCTCCTCGGTACGGACGTCATCCACCTGCACACCCTCCTCGCTCAGGGCACCAAGGATCTTTGATATCTTCGAGTTATCCAGGCCATTTAAGTAATTATAAAACAATGTTTTACCGTCTTCAGATAAGTCTAATTCTAGGTTAGATAGGGCGCCCGATAGATTAGCCATCTGCTGGTTCAAATCGATAAGAAGCTTCTTCTTCCCCAACCGTTTCATCAGAAGACTCTTTTCCTCGATGAGCAGGATCTTACCCTGGTTGATCACGGCTATCCGGTCCGCGATCTCCTCGGCTTCCTCGATGTAGTGCGTGGTGAGAACGACGGTCACGCCACTCTTACTTAGATCTCTTATAAGCACCCACATGTCTCGGCGTAGGTCGACATCTACCCCCGCGGTTGGCTCGTCGAGGAACAAAATCTTGGGCTCATGGCTTAGCGCCTTCGCGATCAGTACCCGGCGCTTCATACCACCTGATAATTCCCTAATCGGTGAGTGTCTCTTATCCCACAGAGAGAGCTGCCTAAGAAGTTTCTCGATATAAGAGGAGTCTTGGGACCGGCCAAACAACCCTCGAGATAGGTTTACCGTTCCCCAGACCGTCTCGAACGGCTCCAGCATGAGCTCTTGGGGCACCAGACCGATTATCGAACGCGTCTCTCGGTAGTTCTTTTCCACGTCGAGGCCGTCAACAAGGATCGTCCCGTCCGTTATTGTCGTGAGGCCACAAATCAGCGAGATCAGAGACGTTTTCCCCGCGCCGTTCGGCCCCAGGAGCGCAATAATCTCGCCCGCGGTAATATCGATCGACAGATCGGCGAGTGCGACCTTTCCATCTGCATATTTCTTAGTAACGTTTCGGACTTCTATTATTGAAGACATTCCGAGGGCACCCGCCTGACCTTTAAACCCGATTAACCGATATCAATGGAGGCTAATTATTTTATTTACAGGTGGCCCGATCTCCATGCGAGCAGATACGGCCCCTGAGTTTAGGAGAGTCTCGTCAAGTGCGACTTTGCGTTTTAAGCGGAACCGGGTTGGTCAGCGATACAAAGACTAATCGCCCTGTCCACCAGCGAAACAGGGTTCCCGTCATCAACCAGCCCCTCATTCGCGGCAGATAAGAGGTACCAGACCTCCTCTGATACCTGACCTCGCACGGCTATCCGATCGCGATCGTTCCACGCGTTCTCCAAAACAGAGATATCGCAGCTTGGTAAGGAGTCACACCGGTTGAGAATTTCAAGGACATCGGTTAAGACAGTCCGCTTCCAAAGACTTGACGAAGAGGAGCTACCATATCCGAGACTATTCTTGGCGTATATTAGGTTCAGGGCGGTCGTTGTTAGATCGTGAATATAAGACATGTTTCTACCTCTCTTTAGTGCTTTAGGCGTTATGCCAAGGCGCACAAGCTGAAGTTCAAATACCTTCAGACCTAAGAACATAAACATATCCTTATGTCAATAACCCGATGATTGAAATGCGAGAAGGCACCGGGCAGTTCTCCGGTCGAGGTTCTTTACCAATAAAAACAATCTACGAGTTTGGCGGTTTAACTTTTAGTTTCCGCTGAGATATGAATCCGAACATCATACGGATAGTAACGTACTCGATATTGGGACAATTGGATGCGTTACCGAATGCCTCTAGCCCATCTGAAACGCTTAAAATGAAAAACGCGCATATCGAAAATTTTACCGCCATTACCACGTTCTTAGCTGAAAACTCGAAGTCCTAACAATCCTCTGCGTAAATAGAGGCAGAATTTTTGCAGTTGCTTGAAAAAATTATCTGGCGCTATAAATATTTGAAGAATAGTTATATCGGTCCGAACCAGTGAAAGGTAGCTTGTATGCAGATAACCCTCCTAGACGGGGGCACGGGGCAAGAAATATATCGCCGCTCAAAGCTGACTGATGCACCACTCTGGTCCGTCGAGGCAATGCTGAACGAGCCGGAAATCGTGACACAGGTGCACCAAGACTTCATCGCGGCGGGCTCCGAAATATGTACGCTTAATACCTATACAGCGACGCCAACCAGACTCAGGAAATCGAAACACGAAGACGACCTCAGGCTGATTCACGACTTGGCGGCACAGTCATTGGAAGCGGCCATCAAAGGCAGTGGCCACCCTGTGAAAATTGCTGGCTGCCTCCCCCCGATTCATGGCAGCTATCTCCACACACCTGCTCGAACCTTCGATAGCTTGTTTGCCGAGTACTCCCAACTCGTCCAATTGAGCCCATCGGTCGATCTTTGGCAGATAGAGACCATGACGAATCCTGTGGAGGCGAGCGCGGCCGTGAACGCGGCCCAGGGGACCGGCAAGCCCGTACTCCTCGCCTATCGTTTAGAGAAAAATGGTAGGCTCAAATCAGGCCAGACACTGGCTGAGGCAAGGGACTACTTCGATCATACGAAACTCCACGGGATCCTAATCAACTGCAGCGAACCGGAAATAATTACCCAGCACATAGCAGAGCTCGCCCAATTTGATATCCCGTTCGGGGCCTACGGAAACGGATTCGTGAGCGTGGAGCCCCTAGCCCACGGTCAGTCTGTCTCCAAACTAGAGGCCCGGGAAGATTTGTCACCGGTAAAATACGCTGACCACGTAGAAAACTGGATATCTCAAGGCGCAACTATCGTTGGGGGTTGCTGTGAGATCTCACCGTCTCACATAAAAGAAATAAAATACCGTCTTTCAAGACTTAACTAAATGCTCTCCCCGGCCTGAGAGCTATCAAATGAGGCAGTATTTTTAGAAAATCGAATCCGATGAATACCAAGCCTATGGTCCAGGCAAAGCTCTACTGAGCGTCAGTATCATCGTTTTCCCAAACCAGAAGTCGCTCACGTATAACCCAATAAACGACCAAGGGAACCAATAACGCGAACGTCGTCACGCTCCTGTAGTGGTCCGAAAAATGAGGGCTGACGATATAGAAGACGAAAGCCGCCCAGGAACCTGCCACCAGCACGTACTCAAGGACCTTTCTTACGCTCATAGATTCCCCCGACTCAGTTGTTTTCCGCATCCCGCAAACTCACATTGATCAGACTCAGCTACTCGAACACTTTTCTCTGCCTGTCACTACACCAAACAACCTCTGGCCAGCTATTTTTCACCACAGAAAGTTTGGTAAACGGTCGAGTAGTTTCCGGCTACATTGGCCAGCCACTGAATTCTCATCGCATCCTCGATGAATTCCTTTGAGCCCTCAGGATTTTCATTGAGTAGCTCCCAATGTTTATCAGCCTCAGAGAGCAAAAACTGGATCCCTTTATAAATCTCTGCGCAATGATCTTTCGAAAAGTGATAATCGTTTTGGTGCTCTGCATTTGAAACTGTTGGCATTAATAAGATAGAAGCCAAGCTAAGCCATTTCATAGATACTTTCCTCCACTTCTGACTTGGTGTATCCGACTAGTTCACGGGTATATGTCCGGATAAGCCGAATCGCCTTATTGTGTGCCCCTCGTTCCTCAGTAACACCTGTGTAGTCCGTCAAACTCAATACCTCTCCAAATCCCCCAATGTTTTGTTCAGTTCGTCAAGCGTACGTTTTTCCTCAGTCTTTCCTAAATCAATAGATAAGCTGAATCGTTGGAAATCTAAACCTAAATTTTTAACTGCCAAAAATAACTTTGCCGAGACCTCAATCAAAGGTCATTCGTCTTTTTACAGTGAACGACCCAGATAACGCACCCGCACCCGGGAGCGGCACTCGATTGCTTGGAGTGCCAGGCAGCGGCCTGCTCGGTCGGCCTGGCAACGCTTTACAAATGGAAAGAGCGTACAGTGAAATGTCGATTGCTCAAA
>NZIM01000086.1 GCA_002691585.1 Legionellales bacterium | reverse complement strand
TCAAGATGATAATCCGTTAGATGGTGATCTGCCGGAGTTGGAACGAATCGGATCAAACGATTCTATTGAATCGCTTTCATCTAACGCTTCTACAATTAATCTTTTTGATCTAACTGAAACAAGTTTAGACCCTGGAGAACTTGAAAGAGGAAATTCATTGGTGCGTTTAGATACAGTAAGAAGTTCAAAAGAATTAGAAGTAATTCAAGATGAGATGACCGAGCAAGAGCGTGAAAAGGCGTTTGAAGAAATGAAATTACAGCCAAATACTAAGTTTTTTCAAGACAATAAACCGCCCAATAATCCACTCTCTGATTTAAAAATAAATTATCAAAGAATACCTGATGTAGATATGCTTAATGCCACAAGGAATGCTTATTATCTTGAGTATTTATTATCTACTCAAAAATACAAAGAAGATGTTCAAAATGGATTGACCTCTAATCAACCAAAGAGAATTAATTTAAAAAAATTCCAGAAATATGCTTGGGTTTTACAAAAGATAGAATTTAAAAGAGGAAACGACGAATTTGAATTATACGTAGAATTTTTTAAAATCAATGAAAAATTTTATGCTTCATTGTATCAAAGTAAACGAAATAATAGAGTAGTTTTTGAATATTTTGCCGGTCAACCTAATGATACATTTGAATGTAAAGAGAAGTATGCCAGTGTGATTGACAACAGAATAGTTGCTACAATATATGAAAACAAAGACGGTGGAAACCAAGAAAAAGCTTTCACTGGAACATTCGATAAAGTTTCATTTAACCCGTATGATCATAAATTAGAAAATAATGAAGGATGGAATATGTATTTAGAATTTGTTTACATTAATTCTATACGTAATCTAAATGGAAATTGTGATAAAATTAAGGGATTATGTGTACCTCTATGCACTGGTGTATTAATTGGTATTCAATCTTACTTTAATTTTATCAAACCAGAAGAAAGGTTAGTTCGAGGGTCTGTATGGTTAGCATCTACAAATGTGATGAGTGCGTTCAATTGTTATAAAAAGGCATTTGAGTTGTCTGGATTTGATTTTTATGGTAATTTTAGAAACACATCTTTTTATGGGTTTAATCAAGCGCTTGCTTATAAAAAAGGCGATGAAGTGTATTTTAAAATACCTGGAGCTTTAAGAACACAAGATGACAAAAGACCTACATTAGTAAATAATGATATCAAATTATTAAGAAGGAAAAAGACAAAATTTATAAATTATGAAACTGCAAACAAAATAAAAGAAACCCTTGCTCACTTTTTAATTCTCGCAATAAGAAAATATGACTTACAAATGAGACATACTCCTGGAAAAAAAACAAAAGTCCCTACCGTCGCAGAAATAAAGAAATTTTTAAAAAATTTAAAAGAAGAAAAATATGTAAAAAGATATCATGGGGCAAATAATAAAACACCCTTTGAATTTTTTGTGGAAAGATTCAATTATTTAAGTGATGGTACAGTCAATATAGATGTTAATGGTGTGTTAACATCATCTGCAAAAGCAACAAAAGCAAAAAAATTTATACAGATGTTAGATTTAATAGTAAATGATTTTTACAATGAAATATATGAAGATTTTATGAAGAAAAAAGAAATAGATTTACCAGAAGGAGGATTTTGGACACTCTATAACCCCCGTGTTGATGCCGGGTTTATATATGATACAGAAGATGATAGAGATAAAGCTATCAATGGTACATTTATAGTAAATGAGGTACAAAACTTAGATGAAAAGGTTGTAGATTATCAAAGAAGTTATCCAGGTCATTACTCGATACATATGGGTTTTGAAAAAAGTGATAGATTAGATTTAAATTTAAAAGTATTATAGTTGTGCTCAAGCACTACAATCCATACATTCATTTTCAACAGTAAATTGCACAGCGTTTGCTTTTGGTCTGGTCCTCAAATAGTAAATACCTGTTTTCAATCCTTGTTTCCATGCATAAAAATGCATTGAACTTAATACATTTCTTGTAGGTTCTGCAACATACAAATTCAATGATTGAGATTGACAGACATAAGCACCTCTGTCTCTTGACAAATCAATTAAAGATTTATTAGACATTTCCCAAACAGTTTTATAAATATTTTTTATTTCNTNNCTTACATCTAAGTTTTTTATTGAACCTCTATCCTTTATTATTATNTTTATATTTTTTTCATTCCATTTACCCATCTTTCTCAAAGACATTTCTAAATATTTATTTATAATAATAAATTCACCNGATAGGATTCTTCTTACATAAAGATTNGAAGTCCTTGGTTCAAAAGATTCAGTNTTTCCATTAATTTGTGCNGTNGAAGCTGTNGGCATACATGCTATTAATAACGAATTCCTNAAACCGTGATTTTGTATNTCCACTTTTAATGATTGCCAATCATATCGATCAGTTGGAACCGANCCCCATAAATCAAATTGTAATTGNCCNTTGGACGCNGGAGAATCTTTAAAAGTTGAATANGGACCATTTATTTTAGATAATTCCATGCTTGTTTTTAAAGAGCTGTAATAAATTGTTTCAAAAATGAGTTTATTTAAAGACAATGCATCTTGTGATTCATAATCAAATCCTAAAATTTGATAAACATCTGCCAATCCTTGTACACCTATACCCATTGGTCTATGTTTTACATTTGCATTGGAGGCTTCAGACACAGGATACGTTGTTTTATCAATTACTTTATTCAAATTCTTACAAACTAAACTAGTTGCTTTTTCCAACTCTTTAAAGTTAAATCCATTTGAAGAACAAAATTTAGGCAAACATATTGATGCCAGGGTGCACACAGAAGTTTCATCACTATCAGAATATTCCATAATTTCAGCACATAAATTAGATGAACGGATAGTCCCTAAATTCCTTTGGTTTGACTTCATATTGGCAGCATTTTTATAACACAAATAAGGTGTACCAGTTTCTATCTGTGTATCACATATTTGATTCCATAAGTCTCTTGCTTTTATTTGTTTTATATAAAGACCTTTGCTTTCATATTCATTATAATATTTTTCAAATTCTTCTCCATAACTGTCTTGTAATTTCGGTGCTTTTGTTGGACAAAATAAACTCCATGACTCATTGTTTTCAATCTTTTTCATAAACAAATCAGGTATCCATAAGCTGTAAAATAGATCTCTCGCTCTTTCTTCTTCAACACCATGATTTAATTTAAGTTTAAGAACGGATTGTATATCACCATGCCATGGTTCAATAAAAATTGCAAAGGATCCCTTTCTTTTACCGCCTCCTTGATCTACATATCTTGCAGTGTTATTAAAAACTCTTAACATAGGTACAAGTCCAGAACTAGTACCATTTGTGCCTTTTATAGCACTTCCTTTAGCTCTAATATTGGAAACAGAAATACCTATTCCACCTGCATTTTTAGAAATTTTAGCAGTATGGTGAATAGATTCAAAAATGCCGTCAATGCTATCTTTTTTCATAGTCATTAAAAAGCAAGATGCTAATTGATGTTTTTTCATACCAGAGTGAAATAATGTAGGAGTAGCATGAGTGTAATATTTATCCGATAAAGCTTTGTATGTGTAAATAGCATCTTCCGGTGTATCATTTAAAAAAACTGCAACCCTCATTAACATGTATTGTGGTCTCTCCACTATACCACTGTCATTTCTTAATAAATAACTTCTTTCCAATGTTCTCAAGCCAATTATATCATATTGAAAATCATTATCTACTATAATATGATTGTCGTAATTATAATCATTAACCTTTTTCAAAAAGGTAGGGTCCAAGATATCTTTTATGGAATTCATAGCATCTGTAAAAGAATCAGTTGTATTCCTGTATAACAAGACAGTTTCAATTCTGCCAGCTAGCATTGCATAATCATAAGATTTTGTTGTTAACGATGCACAGATACTAGCTATATACTGCAACATGTCATTGGCTCCTAATGAATCGGGTAAACCTTTTTTTATTCTGTCTTTTAGAAGTTTTACGTCTACATTAATCAACGCTGGGGAAATTCTACTAATTTTAGACAAAAAAGAATGCAATTTGTTTGGTTGGAATGACTCAAGTTTACCGGTTCTTTTTATAATGGACATTATGTAAAAGTAAAAAATGTCTCTTTTATACTTGTAAAAAAAAATATTTTTATGTTTTAAAATTTATTCTTTTAAATGTGACACAACCATTTTTAAATTAACTCCAACCATGAATCCTGCAACAAGTCCTATGAAGGAGGAAACAAATAATAAAATTGCAATTCTTAATTGTGCGTTTCCATAACAGCATACCATTACAATAAATAAAACCATATAAATTGTTCCTAACACAGAAACAATAAATGTTTCAGCCAGTATAACATCTTTATAAACACCAGCAGTTATTGCAGAAACCATTGCTATGCCCGAAACAAAGAATAGGATCAAACATAGCCAATATGATTTCTTTACAAATACATCAGTTTCTTTGTGTTGATGCAGTAAATATCGTTTTTTGTCATCTTTTTCATCGCCAGTGTATCTTATACTTTCTATGTCAGTCATTTTTTTAACAAAAATCCATTTATATATTAGAATTGATTAAAATCCACTGTATATAACCAGAAAAAAAAATTATAAATGGATCTCATATACCTTTATTTTATATACTTTAATATAGGCTTTACAATGGCTTTTCCTTCAGTTGCAGTTCAATTTACCATTATGAATTTAACATCTCCAGTGTTAACAGGAATAGCATATGGTGCAATAACAGCTCCATGGTGTTTCAAACCTTTTTATGGTTACATTAGTGACAAATATCCATTTTTTAATTGGGGTAAACGTAAACCTTATATAAGTTTTGCATGTTTGATGACTTCTTATTTATATATTACAGTATATGATTTTAAAGAACATTTTTTTGTTTTTATTTTTTATCTTACATTAATATCAATGTATATTTGTATAACAGATGTTTGTGCAGATAGTATAACTGTTGAATATGCAAAACGAGAACAAACAAAAGGTGTGGTACAATCCAATACATGGATCTCCAGAGGAATAGGGACATTGGTAGGTTTTATTTTAGGAGGTTTAATGTACAAAAATACAAATGCTCAAGATGTATTAACGTTTAGTTGTTATTTACCTCTTATAAATGCCTTAAGTGTGTGGAATATAAAAGAGTATAACGTGAAAACAAAAATACCGTCACTTAGTGATCTGAAACAAAACTTCATCAATCAAAAGACATTTATTTTTGTTTTGTTTTTGTTTCATGTTGCACCAAATTATAGGGTATTTTATGAATATTTTATGAAGGAAAAACTACAATACAGTCCAGATTACTTTACATATTTGAATGTTATATCCAGTGTTTCCTTTGTTATAGGATTAATATCTTTTAAATATTATTTCAGAAAGTTTGAATTAAAAAAAGTTTTACTATTTGCTGTTTTGGTCTCTTCTACCTTAAGATTAACTCAAATTGGTGTTGTATTGGGTTGGATTCCGTATTTTTCTATTATTATGATAGATGGCATTGTTGAATCTTTTTGTGGTCAATTAATAATGATGCCGTTGATAGTTATAGCTGCAAAAGTATGCGATGATGGTTTGGAAGGAACTTTTTTTAGTTTTGTGATGAGTGTGATGAATTTTGGAGGTTTTATAGCAGATGAATTAGGAGCTTTAATAGCACATATTCTAGGTGTTACAAAATACACATTTGATAATTTATATATTTTAATGATAATAGGAATTTTATTGGACCTTATTATACCATTGATTTTGTTCAAAAAAATGTCTTTCTATTTTGAGACTTATGAACCTTTGAGTGATGAGATTGATCTGAATGAGGAACCAGAGGATCCCCAAGATCTAACTCTGGTATATCAAAAGAACCAGAAGAAGGTTTCAGATCACCTGGAGTGTATTTAGGATCATGAGGGTCATAATCAGGTGATTTTGGACTATAATCTGGTGGTTTATTGGGGTCATACTCAGGTGATTTTGGTCCATTGGTTGGAGTATATGGATTTTCAGGATTGTATGCAGGGCTTGTTGGGCTGTATGCAGGGCTCATTGGACTGTTGGGTGGACTATATTTTGGGCTTGTTGGGCTGTATGCAGGGCTCATTGGACTATTGGGTGGACTATATTTTGGGCTTGTTGGGCTGTATGCAGGGCTCATTGGACTGTTAGGTGGACTATATTTTGGGCTTGTTGGGCTGTATACAGGGCTGGTTGATGGGCTTTTTCTTTTCATACCAACTTTTGGTGACTCTGGTTTCCAATCTGTAATAGGTACATTCCAAGTAGGTTTATTATTATTCTGATTCATACCAAACTGTGGCATTTGCATGCTTTGATTCATTCCAAACTGTGGCATTTGCATACTTTGATTCATTCCAAACTGTGGCATTTGCATATTAAAAGCATTACCACCACCCACAAAGGGATCTTCAATAAATGGATTTGATTTAGCCATTGTTTCAGGCATTTTAATCCAAGGCTGATCATCATCATCATCATCTTCAAACATCTGTGACACTTTACTTGGTGGATCTTTTTTAAATCTTTCAACTACTCCTTCATCAGTAAAAACTGATACAATTTGTGTACCTACCTTTGGAGGTTTTCCCATGACAATGCATTCAGATATACCATTTAAATTATCTTCCTCATTATAACATGCTGCTTGGTTATAAACCTCAACTACTTCTTCAAATGTAGATCTTTTTAATGGACTTTGGTCCATGTTTCTTATACCATGTCTGGTCAATGGTGTTAGAATACCTCTGTGTGTAATCCAATCTATTGGAAGTAAAATATGTCTTACATTTACATAAATACCATAAAAACCAAGTATTTCTCTTATTTCATTAATCAATGTTGCTCTTGCTGCTTCAATACCTAATGATCTTGCTACTTTGTGTACATCATTTGAAATAATACTATTCCACTCTATATTTGCTAACTTAAACAAACTATTAATATCTGTCAATGATGTGTGAATAGCTCCTTCCTTGATACTAGTATCATGTGCACCTTTTATTCCCTTTACTGTTTTTTTCTTTAAGTTTTTCTCATAATGTAATCCTATGTTTGTTTTAACATCACTTTGTATGTGGAATATAGGATATCCATTATTCATTGTGTAAGCACATACACAGTCTTCAAGACAGTCTTTTATTGCCATAATATCATTAAATTTATCAAAATATAAGACCAATGTAGGCTTATCTTCCCAATATACATAACCATTATCTGGAAATATCAAAAAATCAGATATTTCTTCTTTATTTGGTGTTTTGGTGATGCTGTATGTTGAAACTATTGATTCCAAAGTATAGTGTTTTAATTGTTCATATACTTCAATTGGATTTTCAGTTTTAATAACTGTCAATGGTGTTTTAATCTTCACAATGCAATTAATACATTCATTTAATCTAGGTATTCCCAATGTTACATTTTTTGCAGCAACACCAGCAAAATGAAAAGTATTCAATGTCATTTGAGTTGCTGGTTCCCCAATGGACTGTGCTGATATTGCACCTACAGACTCACCTGGAGAAACATCAACAGTATCCAATTTACCCTGTATATCTGTTAACACTTTATCCAATTCATCCAATGTTATTTTCTTATCTTTTAGTTTTTTGGAATTCAAATGACATCTAAGTAAAATCTGAATCATTTTATTTTTCTCTTTTGAAATAAATGGCAAAACTTTATCAAATATTTCATCTTCATTTAATTCTCTTGAAGGGAAAGAAAACAATGTCTGTGCATTTAAAATGATTCTCTCTACTGGAATTGGTAACATGTATTGATTGGAATCTTTTAATGAAGGGTCCCTGTATCTATCATTAGCCTTTAAAAATTCATAATCTTCATGTAACAGTTTTTGTTCCTCTATGTTTCCAACAATAACACCATCAAATGTCTCAATTTTTTGTTTTTCAATAAACATGGCATCATACCCATCATCACCATAACTGAATTGTAGTACAGACCCATCAGAATTTTTTACTGTTCCATCAGTATCTATTTTTAAATTTTCCAGTGCTTTCATAAATTTTCTTTGTAAATAACCAGTAATTGAAGTTTTACAAGCTGTATCAATAATACCTTCTCTGCCAGCTATGGCATGAAACCATAATTCATGGGGATCTAAACCTTCAATGTATGAATGTTGTATGAATCCTTTTTCCCATGGTTTGGATGATCCTCTTTTAAAATGTGGAAGGGTCCTTTCAGTCCAGGTATTTGGAATTCTCTTACCACACAAACTTTGCTGTCCAACAACTGCCATTATCTGACTAATGTTAATAGAAGAACCTTTGGATCCTGAATTTACCATACAATATAACCTATTTTTATTATTCAGGGGTTCTTGAACTTTTTTACCCATAGAGTCTCTACAGCCATTCAACCTTGCACTGATTTCATTCTCATCAGTCATATTTTTTACATCATCAAATGCTTGTTGAACTTGTGCATGGATATCAGTAGATACAGTTGTAAGCATATCAGATATGCCAATACTAAACCCTGTGATGTATAACCATTTGTGAACTATAAGTTGCAATCTATTAATGAATAATATGGTTTGATCTGGACCACAGTCATTGTAAATTACATGTATCAAAGAACCATGAGATGTACCTAAACTAGATTTATTCAATTGCCCTCTTAATAATTTACCTTTCACAATTTCTACTTTACCTTTTCTCCAATTAACTAATGGGAGTGCCATAGATACTAAGTCTCTACCAGTATACTCTTCTTTAACTTCAAATTTTCCATCCCATCCTGGCATAGAATAAATGCAATCAAAAAAGGTTGATTTATCTATAACTACATCATCATCAGTCATTAAATAAGCACCAATCAAAGTGTCTTGAATGGGTGACATCACAGGTTTGTTGGATTGGGGTGAAACTATTTGGTATTTCACTGCCATCAAATATCTTGCTTCTGCTTGAGCTTCAGGTGTTTGCAATGCATGAATATTCATCTCATCACCATCAAAATCAGCATTGTATGGACTTGTACAACTCAAATTCATTCTGAGAGTGGAGTATGGTAACACCCTCACTTCATGAGCCATGAAACTCATTTTATGCAAAGATGGCTGTCTATTAAAACATACAATATCACCATCTTGTAAAGATCTTTCAACAGTCCAACCAACATCAATACTTATGTTTTTTCTATTCACACATGACATATCAATTCTGGAATTATTTGGTCTTACTACAAATCTAACTGCCTCAGTTTCCACCAGATTTTGTAACTGACCAACATTATATGCTGTCACTTTAACTGGTATAGTCAATGTCTCAGCCATAGATTTAGGTATACCAACTTCATGCATGCCCAAATGATCATCTCCTGTGATTACTGATCTTCCAGTAAAATCACATCTTTTTCCCATAAGATTACCCCTAATTCTTCCTTCTTTAGACTTTAGTCTAGCTGTTAATGAAGTATATTCCCTCTTAGAAGATTTTGCTGATGAATTTGGAAGTTTTTGGTGATTTATATAACCTGTTACTGACATTTGAAGATGTTCATGGATGTTTTGTATAATATGATCTGGTCTGTTGTTATTTATTGATTTCTCCAACTTCTTATTTTGCCTCATAATTTGTATCAACCTATAAGTAATGTCATCTTCACCTCTTATAACAGTTCCATTCATTATGGGTGGTCTAACATGTGGAGGTGGTACTGGCAAGCAAGTCAAAATCATATTTTTAGGATGAGACATGTTCAGAGTAGATAAAACTACATCTTCCAATTTATGCAAATGATCTAAAACATCATTGATATGATACCTTTCTTTTCCTTTTATTATTTTCCCAGATTTTTTATTCCATGAATATTTGGGCTGTTTACTGTGACATTTTGGACACTTTTTATGAGCATTTTTTGAATAAAATATGAGTTGCTTGTTTCTACACAGGTCAGGCTTACTCAAATCTTTTATCAAAGTTCCCCCACATTCTATGCAAATGCATCTCAACCAATATAATATTTGAGGTATCCAGCTGATATGATATACTGCCTTAGTCAATTCAATATGACCAAAATGCCCAGGACAATATGGTTTTTTTAATTTACATGTCCCACATTCATCAAACAAAGTTAATGGACCTAATCTTATGTCTCTAAGTCCATTTTTTACTGGTTTTGATTTATAATAAGTCTTAGAACACTCTGTGATCTCCACAACTGATAATTTTCTTATCTCATCACTGGTCCATACACTGAAACTAATTCCTTTAATCATTTTATATAATATAAATGTACTTTTATAGGTTTGTGTAAATATTTGTTTGTCGTTAGGTGTGTTGGAACACGTGTTAGCTAAATATTGTCCAGCACTTTTAAAGTAGCTAAACCCAATGTTATGCCCCTAATATTTTCAACCCCTATCAATATAAAATTTCGGAAAATCAACTAAAAACTTTTTTGTCGGCGAATAATGTTATTTGCCTGCTAAATGTGAACAAAAAAAATAGAGGTGGATCGAGTATAATTTTATGACCTCCAGCATAGAAATAACACTCAAATTTTATAAGGCGAATATCATTAC
>NZIM01000085.1 GCA_002691585.1 Legionellales bacterium | reverse complement strand
ATTAAAAAAAGTTTTAAATACACTATTATCGGAACGTCTCTAATTTTAACTGGTTGCTCTCAAAATCCAGTTGAAACAGCATTCAACAATCCTGAGCCATCATTGTTCTATGGTGGTGTAATTGGTACGGGGTCTGGTGCATTTCCCACTAGTCCATATGCAGACGGTTCAATGTCGGGTGAATTGATTGGATTATTTCATGAGGATGACATCGATAAGACATTAGATGCGGTAAATCGTTTAAAAATAGCAAATATTCTTGAATTTAAGCCTTCAAATGAATGGCAAACATGGACAGACAGAGCAAACAATATCAAATATAGTATTCGTCCTGGACGACCTATGTTCTCATCTGATGGTAGTGAGACATGCCGAGATTATGACCTTGTATCTCAGCAAAAAAATCATTCATTACAAGCTTCTGGCCTTGCCTGTAGAAGAATTGATGGAAACTGGATTTTAAATTCATAAGTCCTTGATCATCGATTTTAACAAGTTGTAATTCACTTTACCTGTTGGTAACTTTGGAATCTCTAAAATGTGAATAACTTTTTTGGGCATCATCAGATTATTGAGATCATTGTTGCTGATATCTTTTCTTAAACTTTCTAAAGTAATCTTTTCATCTTCAGTCACTAAAAAAACGATTTCCCCTTTTTTTGTATCTTTCTCCGATAATGCTGCATGGACACTATTTGGATAATGGGTATAAATGATTTGTTCAATAGCCTCTAAAGAAACCATTTCTCCGCTAATTTTTGCAAACCTTTTCTTGCGACCATGAATGGTTAAGAAGCCAAGATCATCCTGACTTACAATATCCCCTGTGGAATACCAAGAATCTAACACTGGCTTCACTTTTAATGGATCTAATGATGTTGCATACCCCATCATAACATTTGGACCTTTTACAAATAGTTCACCGCCTTGATCTATGTCTGGTATTTTTTTGATTTTAACTTCAATTCCAGGTATGGGACGACCTACAGTACCAATTTTATGATACATTCTGTTATTAATTGAAATGAGGGGGCTTGTTTCTGTTGTACCGTATCCTTCGAATATTACAATGCCAAAGCGATGTATCCACTGGTCGATTACATGGTTTTGAATTTTCTCTCCGCCACCAAAAATGTAACGTATGTTAAAAAAGTCGTAAGGGTGAGCTGCCTTTCCATATTCCCTAAGAAATGTGTTCGTTCCGATTAAAATCGTTGCATCACAACCGTAAATGAGTTCAGGGATTAATTTAAAGTGGAGGGGGTTGTGATATTGGAATGATCTAACACCTGAAAGAACTGGGCCAAGAAGTCCAATACTGAGACCGAATGCATGGAAGGCAGGCAATGGATTAAAAACAATATCTTTTGTATGAAAGTCCACACAATTTGAAACTTGGGCCACCTGTCCCATGATGTTATTGTGGGATAACACAATGGTTTTTGGTTTCCTTTCGGATCCAGAGCTTAAAAGAGCAACAGCAGGTTGTTCTGGAAGAATCTTTTTATTCATTATAAATAAGCTTTTAATGCCAATAAGTTTAGAAGTGATACTGATTTTGATTTCATCAATATACACACTTTTTACGCCTATTGTATTAAGTTGTTCTATTAGTGATTGAAGTTTTTGATGTTCAATGAATTTTTTTGCGGTAACAAGTTGACGTACTCCTAATTCTTCAATTGTTTGAAAAAGTGCGCTAGATGATAGTGAATAGTTGAGAATAACGATTTGTCTCGATTGCGACCACATTCCAAAAATTGTAGTTGCAAATGCTACACTGTTTGGCAATAAAATGGCAGTCCAAGATGACGTAATCTGTTGTGTTAATGCATGTCCAAGGGCAGCAGATTGAACCATAAATGATCCTATTTTCTTTGGTTTGTGTTGATAATCCTCTAAAATGACATGATTAAAACCACATTTTCGCACTCTTCTTTGTAAAGCCAACCAAATACTCTCTCGGTTAAAGCTCGATTCAAACATTAATTTTTGCATGATTTCAAAAAACTCAATACCGTACCTNTCACGCTTAAGATCAGGTGCAACCTTTTTAGGTTCCAACACNCTCAGTGTGATTTTGGGGAAGAGTCTTCTTTTTCCTCTATAGAAGCTTGAAAAATATGAATATTGTGANCCCTCGATTCTAATGGGGAATAAATGTGCTTGAGTTTTCGCAGCAATCATTAAGGGGCCTTCATATATTTTCATCATGGCNCCTGTGACTGTGTGTCTTCCTTCAGGGAATATCACAACGGTTTTATGATTTTCTACTGCCTCAATTAAGACTTTCAATGCAATTGGTCTTGCAGGATCGAGTGCCACATGATTGTTCAGGAAATTGAAAAAAGAAAAAAATCCTTTTTTAGCCGTGAACCTATTTACCGCAAATGTCAACTCACTAGGTAAAAATGCACTCATAATCAATCCATCAAGCCATGATTGATGATTTGCGATAACAATTCGTTTTTTATGTTTACTAAAGTTATCAAGGCCCTCAATTTCAGCTCTGAAAAGTAGACCAAATATTACCCTCAATATACTAATTATAAATGCTCTTGGCATTAATTTGATCATATATATACATGAGATAATATTCATGATGATCCATGTTGTTAGAATACCTAGTTTGAGATAACCGACACCTATAGCCAACAGAAGAATGACGATGTGATATTTTTTGTGTTGATATTGAAAAAAGTTTAAGTGCCTTAACGGAAGGTATGCAAGTGTCATAAACATGCTAATGAATGCAATGTGAGCTTGCCAATGTTGTAGATGATTAAATTGCCAGTTGATGAGTGTAAATGTGATAAATAAATTTGCTAAAGGAAGAGATGCTGCATCCTTTACATGCGCCTGTGTTCTTCTATATATTAAGAAGCCTAAAAGTGCGCCTACCAAAGATGCGATAAGAGAGGATATCTTATTTGGTGCTGCGATAATACCAAAACCAATCAAAAGACCCAATTGCAACTCAATATAACGTATTCCAATCTTCAAATGTAATCGTTGTCTATTCATTTTGTATCCCAGGGGTTACCTAATCTCCAGAATTCGATTATAATGGTTATTTGTTATAATACGCAACGGAATTTAATATTTGTTTAAAAGGTAATTAACATGATAAACATCCAGATACTAGATAGTGGTATTCATCAAGTAAGCCCAGGGACACTCATTACTGAATTAGTGAAATCCCTGAAATTGAAAGAGATTGTGGCGGCCCGTATTAATGATCAACTGGTCGATTTGGCAACTCCTTTAATAGAAGACAGTGATGTATATTTAATACCCGCTTCATCTGATGAGGGTTTAGAAATTATACGACACTCTACAGCCCATTTGATGGCTCACGCAGTGAAGGAATTATATCCTTCTGCCCAGGTGACCATTGGTCCTGTTATTGAAAACGGATTTTACTATGATTTTTCGTATGCACAGGGTTTTACTCCCGATGACATGGCCAAAATTGAAAGAAAGATGAAGCAAATTGCTAAGAAAAATGATCGTATCACTAGGGAAGTCATGGATAGAAAAGAAGCCATTACACTTTTTGAATCAATGGGGGAACATTATAAAGCACAGATTATTTCTGATATTGATTCTCAGGAAACCCTTACACTATATCGTCAAGGAGATTTCGTTGATCTTTGTAGAGGGCCACATGTCCCAAGCACACTTAATTTAAAAGCATTTAAACTAATGAAGTTAGCTGGTGCGTATTGGCGTGGTGATGAAAAGAATGAGATGTTGCAAAGAATCTATGGCACAGCATGGGCTACACAAGATGAACTGGAATACCATTTAAATCAATTAGAAGAGGCAGAAAAAAGAGATCATCGTAAACTTGCAAAAGCAATGGATTTATTTCATTTTCAAGACATCGCTCCAGGTATGGTGTTTTGGCATCATAATGGGTTAAAGATTTATCAAAGTGTAGTTGATTACATGCGTCTTTGTATGAAACAAAAGGATTATCAGGAAATTTCTACACCGATGATTATGGACCAATCTTTATGGCAAGCATCTGGTCATTGGGATAAGTTTAGGGACAATATGTTTATTACAGAAACTGAGGATAAGACCTTTTGTGTCAAGCCCATGAACTGTCCAGGAGGACTTCAAGTTTATAACATGGGGCTAAAAAGTTATCGTGATTTACCACTTAAAATTGGTGAATTTGGATTTGTGCATAGAAATGAGGTTTCAGGGGCATTGCAAGGTCTGATGAGATTAAGGGCATTCACTCAAGATGATGCACATGTATTTTGCACAGAAGAACAGCTCCAACACGAAGTGATACAACTTATAGACCTTGTTTATAACACGTATTTGGATTTTGGATTCGATTCCATCATTGTTTTGATTGCCACTCGGCCTGACAAACGAATTGGTTCGGATAATGTTTGGGACTTAGGTGAGCAAGCTTTAATAGAGGCCTGTGAATCAAAATCCATTGACTTTGAGATGGCTCCAGGCGAAGGAGCATTTTATGGGCCTAAAATAGAGTTTCATCTTAAAGACTGCATTGGTAGAAAATGGCAATGTGGTACAATTCAAGTGGATTACTCAATGCCTGAAAGATTGCATGCGCATTTCATCAACTCTGAGGGGAACAAAGAAGTTCCAATTATGATCCATCGTGCTATTTTTGGTTCAATTGAGCGTTTTGTTGGAGTTTTAATCGAGCATTACTCAGGATGTTTACCTTTATGGATTGCACCAATTCAAATAATGGTAGTCGCTGTATCTGACCAGTTTTCTGAGTATGCAGAAGATGTTTTTACTGAGTTGAAAGGAAATGATTTTAGTGTTGAAATTGACAGACGAGATGAAAAGCTTGGTTACAAAATAAGACACGCAACACTAAGAAAAATACCCTATCTTGTTATAATAGGGGAGAAAGAGGTTAACAATCAATCAGTATCCATTCGATGTGTAAATGGAACGCAGATGAACGATTTAAAACTCGACGTATTTATTCAATCGATCCAAAACGAAATTGAGACAAAAGCAAAGCCTAATGAAAAGTTTGAATATGGGCTAGTTCAAAATGTTAAAGACTAAGCGTTGCGGTTTATCGTGAATAACTCAAAGGGTAGCTTCTAATTGGGTGTTGAATTTCATAATTCCTGATCTTCTCAATTAGTTTCTTTGCACAAATAGTAGTCATACTTTTGAGTTTCAATACATTATCGTCTGCGACAGGCCAAAGATGACAATTACCAAAAGTCCCCCTAAACTGCATTATGGAATGTTGCGCGGAAGAGCCAAGTTCTAACCCATACGCAGAAAAATCAATACCATAACTGTCACGTTCTAAACCTCCCCATCGAGAATCTGATAAAATAGAGGGGTCTTTAAAGTATTTTTCTTTAAATATGCTTAAAAGAAATGCATTAGAATTCAAAAAAGCTTTAAAATTATCTGAGTTATTTGACTCGAAGAGTGTTCTGTTAATCTGTGATTTCTTTTTAATGGTATCGTTGAAATGTTGCTTTTGATGTTTATGACCACAGTCGTAAGTGAAATTTTCTGGTATTTCAGCTAGTTTTTTATTACTACTAAGATCTTCAAGAAATACGTTAATTCTACTACACATCTCTTTTGCTTTCGTCCATGAATATCTTTTGAGTTTTTCAAGACCATGTGGTAGTTGAATATTTAGGGGGGACATGCCATCTGCATAGGATTTTAAGATAGTTTCTTTTTTAGACTGTTCTTCAGCTAATGATTTTGAATCTTGTGCGATAGAGGCTTCTATCAATTCATCATTTTTGCCTGTTTGTTTTTGCTCAGAAATTCGAGCTTTGAGGTATTGTACTTCATCATGTGCAATTAGCGCATCGAGAATTTGTTTGAAATCCTCACTACATGGGATACTACACACAAGCTTTTTATTTTTTAAATCTTGAAGGGGTATTTTGTAGTTTTCACTACACCAATTTGCATCACACCGTCCGTATAGGACACCCATAATTTCAAAATACCAAACTGGCTCTAAACCAGAGGTTATAATGCTTGCTTTAATGATGGGAGAACCAGAATTGCCATGTTGAGGGGATGTGCCATCCTTACATTCATAAATAATTGGGTATGTATCGTCAGAGGAAACCTGTTTTAGATGTTTGACGTCAAATGTTCCTTGGGCTTCAGAAAAATCATAATCAACATAAAATAGATGATTTTCATGGTATTTTGGGTCCTCATTGAATTCTTGCAAGGCGGTTGGTAACGCAGATTGTGAAACTTTTGCAATTGTAAGATCCGGTGCAAATTCGTTTTCTGATGGACGATGATAGGAACTATCTAAATGAATATGGCAGAATTCACCCTTATAATTTATGAGTGACGATGATTTTAAAAAACTATAATTAGGAAAAACATGAGCATTTGAGGTAAGCCAGTTTTGGTATCTAAAAAAACCAGAACCAGAACTACAGTCGGGACCTTGGACTGTCATAAGTAAAGGTAGGATTTTTTCTTTAATTGCTTCATTTAAATTGCTTTTATCTTGGAATTTGGCTTCGGCAAGCGTATTAATCGAATTATTTGAAAAAATACCCATATTGCTAATCATGTTGACCTTCTCTAGTGTAAACAAACGCCCCGAGCAGGATTCGAACCTGCGACCTATCCCTTAGGAGGGGATCGCGCTATCCAGCTGTGCCATCGGGGCTCCATAATATTAATGACATGGTCTTTATGATTCATCAAGTTTAGTATATAATGATTTTGTTTTTTGAGGTGTGTATGGATTTACTGTTGATTTTAATATTGATTCCAGTAGCAATACTATTGGTTTGGTTTACTTTTAAAGCTTTTTTTTCCAAAACAAATTTACCAGAGAAGGCTACAAGCCAGATATGTCTGATAAAGTTGAAAGATTCCCAACTCATTAATGGGTACGAGCTCATGCAGTTATTGACTGACCAAGGTTTCGATTTCAACAAACAACAAGGTGTTTTTGATCTAAATGATGGGGAGCAAATTGTCTTAAGGTGCATGAACTTGAAAAAGCCTGGTAAGTTTCAGGAACCATTCGAAGAGATAGGCATTCCTGGGTTAATGTTAGTAACGGATTTAAGTGTTATTTATGATGATATGAAAAAACATTTAGATGCAATGTATGAATTCGGTCTAGCATTTCAAAAGGAATTTGGTGGCCATTTAATTGACCAAAATAACATTCCTGTAGGGTCTGATTGGGCTCAGCATTTACATGATGATGTAATGCATAATAAGAAACAACATGATTGGCTTAAAGAATGTACAAGTTAATATTTATTACGATGTATGCATTGGCTTGTTCTCAAGAGAAACCAGAATTTCTTAATGACACATATCCTGCACACGAATACCATGATTCTGATCAAAAGAACATTGCTGTAGCAAAAACGGTAGAGCAAAGTCATTCTTCAAATAACCAAAACCAAGTGACAACTGACTCTAAAATTAAAAAAGTAACGCCAATGAGAAAAGAGGTGGATTTCTTTGGCCCCCCTTCTAATGATGAATATCAGGCTCAAACGCTTTGGGCACAAACCATCACTGAATATGCATTAAGTTATGATTATGTCAATCACAAACAGCATTTTTATCTAATGAGACCTTTTTTTGATCAATCAGGTTGGCATGATTTGAGTGGAGTGGTTCGTGATAGATTCAATAATGTTGAACAAAAACATCAGATCTCTAAAGTCACGTCGACACAACCTCTTACTTGGATCAAACACCATCATGGAGACAAATTTTCTCTACACCAGGGATCAATGCCTGTAATGATTACGTTTTCTCCAGAAAATATAACTACGTATTCAAATCTTCATTTAAGTATAAAATGTAATTTAATGAAGAAATGCTTAATACACTCATTATCAGTACAGAATGACAAATTACAGTAGAGAGAATATAGAAGAGTTAAGAGACCGTTTACGTCAACTAGAATACGCATACTATGTAAACAATCAACCAGAAGTTCCTGACTATGAGTACGATCAACTATTAAGCTTATTAGCAGAGATTGAAAAGGACCATCCAGACTTAATTATTCCAAGTTCACCCACACAGCGTGTAGCTGGTGAGTTGCAAAGTGGATTTAAACAACAAACTCATGTTGTACCTATGTTGTCACTTGATAATGCATTCAACATAGAGGACGTAGAAGCTTTTTTCAAAAGAATTCAGAAAAATTCCGAAGATCATGTAGTTCAATTTAACGTTGAACCTAAATTCGATGGTGTTGCTATGAGTTTATTATATCGTAAAGGAAATTTGATTCGTGCGATTACCCGTGGTGATGGACAAATAGGTGAGGACGTGACCAGTAATGTTCGTACTATTCGTAACGTACCTTTNAAGCTTCTAGGAGAAGACCATCCAAACGAAATAGTAGTGAGGGGAGAGGTTGTGATTGAAAAGAAAGATTTTGCAAGAATCAATGCTGNNTTAAAGAAAAATGATCAAAAAATGTTTGCGAACCCTAGAAATGCGGCTTCAGGTAGTCTTCGGCAACTTGACTCAAACGTTACAGCAAAAAGACCATTGAAATTGCTAGCATATTCAGTGCATTTTGACAAANTCATGGATCAAAACCTTCAATGTGATATGTTAAAACAGTGGGGTTTTGAGGTGACAGAATATAGGCGTCTTATTAATAATATTGCAGAGTGTGAGGCGTATTACGATGAGATGTTGAAACATAGAGATAAATTACCTTACGAGATTGATGGTCTTGTCTATAAACTTAACGATGCGTTATTACAACAAAAGATAGGNTTTACATCTCGGGCACCAAGGTGGGCAGTTGCACATAAATTTCCAGCACTTGAAAGAACNACNAAAGTGAACGATATAAAATTTCANGTAGGTAGAACAGGTGCNGTCACCCCTGTAGCTGAACTTGAACCTGTAAATATTGCTGGTGTAGTGGTATCTAGCGCATCGTTACATAATTTTTCNGAGTTGCAGCGAAAGGATGTTNGNAAAGGAGATGTCGTTTGGGTAAGAAGAGCTGGGGATGTTATTCCAGAGATTGTAAAGGTNGATTTAAATCAAAGGCAATTAAATAGTCAAAAAGTGGCGCTACCTCATCAATGTCCAAGTTGTTTTACATTGTTGGAATATGGTGATGTTTTTGCCATCTGCCCAAACCATCAAGGTTGTAGAGCTCAGATTCTTGGTAGGCTTATTCATTTTTGTTCTAAGCATGCTTTGAATATCCATGGCCTTGGTGAGCAATGGCTGGAACAATTTTTGGATAAAAAAATTGTAATTGATGTTTCTTCATTNTTCTCTTTAGAAGTTGAGCAATTATGTGAGTTAGATGGTATGGGACCTAAATTAGCTGAAAAGCTAATTTCCCAAATAAAACAATCGCGTGAGACAGAATTATCACGTTTTATTTATGGGTTAGGTATACCTGATGTTGGNCGCATAACTGCTAAACATATCTCAGAACATTTTAAAAATATTGAATGCATTCAATCTGCAGANATTGAGGAACTTACAGCAGTTAATGATGTTGGTCAAATAATTGCATATTCAGTCCATAAGTATTTTTCTGATTCAAAGAATATTGAGCTGATTAAGCGTTTAATTCAACTAGGTATCACGTTTACAGATGATCTCAAGAATATAGAACCGAAATCTAACTATCTCAATAAAAGAGTTTTCGTTATTACAGGTAAACTGAGTAAATATTCAAGATCAGAAGCAAGTGAGTATATAAAATCATTAGGTGGCATTGTAACGGACTCNGTTTCAAAAAAAGTCACGGATGTACTACTTGGAGAAAATCCTGGAAGTAAATGGGATAAAGCACAAAAACTAAATATCGAGCCAACGGATGAGTCCACTTTAGAGAACTGGATCCANAGTCACTTAGGAAGTAATTCCGATAACCCTTCACGGTAAGTTGGGTNCTTGAATTGGTATTTCATTAAAATCAATCGTTCACTATTTACCCTTTTATTTGTTTTAAATTCCCTAGGAGTATGTGTCTGGCTTGGAATAGGCGTTTCTACNCCAAGGGAAGCTTGAAACCATGAAATTATTTCATTAATGGGTGTTGGTTCTTGATCCACAATGTTGTAAATTTTCTCAGGTGCAAGGTGATCGAGTATATGTGATATNGCACCTACGCAGTCNTCTTGATGAATGCGATTACTATAAACNGGGTGATCTGTGGGTTGTAATACACCAGATTTTAGTTGATTTAANAGNTAATATCGATTCGGTCCATAGATNCCACCAAGTCGCATTGATACANTGAGACAATCTANCTCTTCAATTATTTTCTCTGCCTCTTGTAATATTCGGCCGCTAAAATAATGAGGTTCAGGAAGAGAGGATTTTTCGTCAACCCATCGCCCATCATTGAATGGGTAAACTGATGTGCTTGAGGCAAATAAAAAACGGTACGGTTTTTTTCTTTTAAAGAGAGACCAAATTTTCTTTGGCCCATCAATATAAGCTTTTCGATACATATCCTCGGAGTGTGCATCTGCTGAAACGAGATAAATCACTGCATCCACCTCAGGTAGATCATCCAATTCAAATAAATCAGCTTTTATTGTGCTTACTCCTGTCGTAGGCTCTTTGTTTGTACGACTAATAGCAACCACCTCATTTCCTTTCGAAACAAGAGATTTTGCAAGTGGTTG
>NZIM01000084.1 GCA_002691585.1 Legionellales bacterium | reverse complement strand
GTGACATTATTCAGAGCAAAGGTTGAAGTATGTGGTACGGCGCCTGGCATATTGGCAACACAATAATGCACTATGTCATTCACAACATAGGTTGGGTTGGTATGTGTGGTNGGTTTTGAAGTCTCAAAGCACCCTCCCTGATCGATGGCAACATCAACTAGAACACTTCCTGGCTTCATTTTTTTCAAGTCATCNTTACTCACCAATTTTGGAGCAGAATCNCCTGGTATTAAAACTGCACCTACGACAAGGTCAGCATGTGTTAAAAGTCTATCTTTGTTCGCATTGTTAGCAAAAATGGTGTTAATGCGGTCACCAAACCGAGCACTCAGTTCGCCTAAGCACTTAATGTCTTTATCAACTACCGTGACATTNGCACCTTTTCCCATGGCCATGGTTGCAGCGTGTCGTCCAACAACACCTCCACCAAAGATCAGTACATTACCCTTTGCAACCCCTGGAACTCCACCCAATAACACTCCTCTTCCACCTTGAGGACGCTCTAAATGGTGTGCTCCAGCTTGAATGGAAAAACGCCCAGCAACTTGACTCATAGGCGCTAATAGTGGCAACTTGCCATGATGATCAGTAACGGTCTCATAAGCAATTGCGGTACAACCTGATGCCATAAGTAAATCGGCTTGTTGCTTATCAGCAGCCAAATGTAAAAATGTAAATAACGTATGTTTTTCCGTTAACATTTTACATTCTTCTGGTTGTGGTTCTTTGACCTTGACGATTAATTCTGACTGTTGGAATACGTCTTTCGCAGATCCAACGATCGTAGCACCGGATGACTCATAATCTGCATCGTTATAGCCAATTCCAGCACCTGCAAGTGTTTCAACAACTACTGAATGACCATGATCCACCAACTCACGTACAGAGTCTGGTGTCATACCAACACGGTATTCGTCTTTTTTAATTTCTTTTGGTACACCTATTTTCACTATTGATCTCACCTCATATTAATATTGTTTAATTTTGCCATAAAGAACTATAAAATTCTACCCATGGCGATTCTTCGCTTTGTTTACTATCCTCCGAACAATGATTTCATCCTGTTATNCCAATTTTTCCTACTCTTCGCATATCTTTGTCTTGCCTGTNCTNTACCCGCACCAAAGTCTTGATTTTGACTTGCAAGCGCTNCCCCTGCGCCTGTTGAACTTGTAGCTTGTTGGAATGAACCTTGCATTCCAACGTAACTTAACATTCCAAATAATTGTTGTGATAATCCACCCAATTGTGCGATCGAATTGGCCAAACCAGACACCAGTTCTGAAACAAACTGCTGTTTATTCTCACTAATGGCACCCTGGATTTCTTGAGGGGATTCAGCACCACGAGGATCAAGCCACCGCACAACCTGAAGTGGAATCATAAACGTTGCACTGAAACATTGATAAATTAATGTTCCTGCANTGTAGGCATAAAAGAGCAATAAAGCAGCTGATACTAATAAGTCAGAGGTTGATAAATTAATGTTTGGAACTGAGTTGTTTGCAACAGGTATAAATGCATTTCCAATTGTATTCGAAAAATAGGAGTTGCTTGTAAGGTAACCTATGCCTTCAAGCACTACTGGAAAAAACATCAGATTAAGCGCGTAAAGAGAAATCCCAGCTAAGATGATTCCCATTAAAAAACCGATCACAATGGTTACAGGGCGAACAAAAACGACGATTAACATGGTTATGAGTTGTTCGGATCGGCCCATCATTTCACTTCCCTCTGCATACACTAATCCAAGGGAAATAATAGGACCTGCTGCCATTACCTCAAGAACTAAAAGAAACCAACCACACACGGTACATAAAAATACTAAATACGGCACCATCGAGACGTATATGCCAATATACCCACCTAAAATTAAAATTGGGATCACCATGTACATCTGAACTTGGAAATATGCAAACGCAGTTAATAGTATCTTTTGAATGATAATCATGAAAACACCAGGAAATACGAAGAGAATGAATTTTGCAACTACCAATGCAATCTGTACACCATAAACCACCGCCATAATGNNCATCCCAATAGCTAAAACGATAGGACCAAGTACCCACCCAACGAACGGTATTGCAAATATAGGTGGCGCAAAAATGAATGCCAAGTACCATCCTGCCTGCCAAATCAATGNCAAACCATTAATAATGAGCGTAATTCCGATTTCAGCAAAAGATAATGCCAATGTTGCATTGACAAGATCCGTGATGAATCCGGTTGCAAAATCTGTCGCCAATTTAACCATACGTCCAGTGTAATTAATACCAAAATGTATCAACCTTAGCCCTGTACTTTGCATTCTATATATAGGATCTATGACGGATCGAATGGTACTGCCTCCAAAAAAACCATAGATCATGGCGGAATGCAGGTTGGATACATAATCATTTGTAATTTCGGTCATATTATCATAATGACTTGAAATTGAATCTGGGCTNCTTGGGGGTGCAGTNTATGTCACATCATAGGTGACGTCTCCGCCATTGATACTATATAAGCCACTTGCCATTTTGCTCCATGGGTTGTCCACAACACCTTTTGATATTGCGTACCCCTGTGCAATATAGCCCATAGGGAGATATAATAAACTGCTGGCCTCAGAAGAATTACCATTGGAATCGCTGACCTCTAACCCAGGTGAAGCTACATTGAAATCATCGAAACTGATATAGGATGCGTCAGGTGCATAGTCCTGACAGGATTCACCATTAACTGTTTTAGCACCACTTAAACATGCAAAAATTGCCCACCCGATACTACTGGATGAATTAGAAGCTTCTTGAACTGTATCGGCTTGTACATTGCGTGATTCTGAATCTTGCCATTTTTGAAGAATATTATCTAACGTTGCATCTGGATCGCTGCTCTCAGAGGTGCCGGAGGATGCATTACTTCCTGCACTTGAAGGTACAACATAATCAAATAAGCTTTTTAAGGTCGTGACCGTACCAGCATTAAGATTTTCAGCTTGAACACTACCACTTGTGCCAGCTGCTTGACTTACGTTTGCAACACTACTGACCAATGCATAATAGGATGTTGCAGCGGTAATCCATCCACCTGGAATAAATGAAGGCCCTTTGGAGACAGCCTCTACACTTCCAGTGGCTGAATCAACTTGTATTTTCGCCACGGCGTCCACATATTCATTAATTGCTGGCTGGGTGATTTCATTAAAAATATTACAAGTGTCATCCCCCCCAGCAATCTCTGCAGCTATGTGGTCAGCCGTTTCACTCGTTCCTTCATAACAAGGCGGGGTACATGTTTCATCCTCGTCGCACATGAAATAATCTTGATACAGTTCGGTATACGAGTCGCTGCTCTCTGGACCTAGATCGTCTACCAGTGTTTTAAATGCACTCCATTGTGTTGATTTATACGACTCACTCATACTGTCTTCAAATGACATAGTGTACTTTCCACACGCAGGTTTTGTTGTCGCTAAGCTATCTTCTGCTGCCTGTAGGGGTAAACCACTTGTATTAAAAGTTATGGTATATGCGTTATCATCTATTAAAATATAACTTGTTCTATCAGGAGGAACACAGTTGTTTTCACTGGTAGTTCCTTTATATGTCGCAATACACAAATCATATGCATCTTGTAAAGCAACCACTCCATAATCCAGACAAGCCTGCGACTGAAGAATATTCTCAGATAAGGTGATAATGTCGGGACGAAGATTATTTTTGACTACATCGGGATTAATCGTATTATTCGTGGATGTTTCTTGAGCCGGAGTTAATTTGATGAATGGCATGATTGAGTTCGTTTGATTTACAACATTTATTGTTTCAAACCACACAGCATTTGCTAAATAAACACCCTGCGTCACCACCCACATAATGAAAACTTGCATAAAATTATACCCGTTATATTGTGGCACCAAAAACATTGTACCAATAACGCTTCGAAATACTTGTAACTGAGGAGATTGTTGTCTTCGACCTAAAAATTCACCTTGTGATGCAGTCGAAGCAATTCCTACGATGACATTATAAGAAATTAGAAGACCCAGTGCAGACAAAACACCGTTATTAAAAATATAAAAAAAGCTAGACAGTAATGTGGTTGGAGTACCAGTATTCACAAGGACACTGGGTACATTACCAAATATTTGGCCTAAATACTTAATGGAGTCATCGGAAACAGAGTCTAAAGAATTTGCAAAAATGAGTGGATTGTATGTTTGTCCAGGGGCAGTAAATATTGAAGATACCCAATCCGTTACACTTTGTCTTGCAGCAGCAGTAGGTTGCTCCCGTAGGGCTTGAATCGTGCTAAAAGGATTGGCGGATATTTGGGCGTACGCCTTAGGTACTATCAATGAGCAATTAAAAATAAGTGCGGCACAAATAAGTTTAATACATTTTGTAAACGTAATGGTTTTACGCATTACCCTCGTCCACCTGACTTGGTGTCTTGTCGTCCTGATCCCTTGAAAGTGCCAACCTGACCAGTTGAGAGCTGTTTACCTGCACCTTTAGCAGCATCTGCTCCACCGGCTGCCATCTTCTCAGCAGCAGCACCAGTCTGAGATTTGACCTCTGAAACCATCTGACCAACACCGGATTGTTCCATGGCGCCGCCGATCCAACGCATTAATTTGTCTGGCAACGAATAAATTTGTCCAAATACATTGGTTGTTACAGTAACAGCCATATATGCATAGAGAAAAACAACCCCCGCAGTAGCTAACAGTGGAATGATATTGCCTGCAGCGTATGAACCACCTGCAGTAACCAAAAACGCAAAGAAATCTCCTATTAAAGCGATGAATACGTAATTTAAAAAGTCGAATGCGGGTATTAATAACTGGATAGCAAAAATCAATCCAAAAACCATTCCAACCGGTCTTAAGAAAACTGAGAAATACAACATGATCGACTGTTCTGCCTTACCCAACAGATCATGCCCTTCAGGATGAGCTAAACCCATTGCAACAATTGGGGCAGCTACCATTGCTTCAATCACGATGATAAAGTAACCAATGCCTGCAAATACATATGTAATCGCAGGGATGTTTGCTAAATAAATCCCTAAATAGAATCCTAGCATGATGTAAAGACCTGCAACAGAAGTTGAAATTCCTGTCCATAAGTTTAAGTTTGTATTATCAATTTGATAATAAATCTGAGAAATGGATTGGTATGTTGTATTTAATAAGTCACCAATACCGACTATAACGGTTGCCACACCGGGTGAAGGAGCTGCAATAGCCATACCAGCAGCTACAATCGCACTTATGCTGGCCGCGACAGCAATCTGAACACCAGCATATAGTAATGCAATGTTTGAAACAGCGGTAATCGTCTGACTGATGGTATTTTGATAATAATCTAAACCATACGTTAACATGTTCATACCCATGTACCGCATGGCAGCCATTGGATCAAATGTCTGGCCTATCATTGATGAATTCATCATTCCAAAAAGACCGAATGGCGTATTAATTAGTCCCTGAGAACACGCGCTTTTATAACATGCATCTGCAATACCCCCACTACACGCATCATCCCATTTACCTGCATTAGTAGACGATTTTGCATTATCAAATTTACTACTAACACCTTGTGCAGAAGGGCTGAAGTAATTTAATCCCACAAGTTCTGATGTTGAACGGTTCATCATCACATAAAGATTTTGTTGAGGAATCGCTGTTGAATACTTTGCTTGGTCACTACTAGATAGACCTTTTGCCCATTGAGATACCCCATCTAAATTCCAGGCATCATACACAGAATCATTCCATTTGTATTTAAGCCAAAATTTATACAAATTCAATAGTGCATTTGCAACACTTGAGTCCACATTCATTGGGCAATTGCCATCATCAGTAACTGCAATTTCCTGGGGTTTCCCCTGATTTATAAGCCCTCGCGCAAATGTAGTATCACTTCCGGTATAATAAGTATTTAACATGCTTGTAAAACAGAACATTGGATTATTTGAACATGTATTGGCCCCTGAATTATTAGTGGTAGGATCTCTAAACGTATTATAAATAGTTAAAATATTACCTGGAACGGTAACATTTTTGAATTTAACATTCGCCAAATCCTTACCTCCAAATGGGTTTTGTGTCCCCGTACTACTATTTACAAACATCAAATTTGTTATTCGTGTTATATTTAATTGACTAGGCGTTGCAGTAACCTCTGCACTGGTACCTGCCAGCTGAGTGTAGTACATTCCTGCCAGCAACCAGCCTGCATTTTTAGCATTTGTAATGGTTTGTGAAAAGGGATTATCTGCATCAGCTGGAGGTGGATCTAAAAATGGAAGACTTCCAAGGTCATTCAAATAAACTGTTGCAGCGTTACTTAACTCATCCGTTTGACCACATGAAAACGTTTCCGTACCAGTTCCATTAGGGGTACCATTATTACATTTGAAATAATTTAGTGCGCCATCATCTCCTGGAGCGACACTAGCAGATCGTAAGTTATTTTCAGCAAAGGATGAAATGGCATTGACCGCACTTGTTAAAGCATTGTAAACACGGGTACAGTCCGAGCCTGATTGATAACTATCACCAGTTAGTGTTGACGTACACGTTTGACCAGTGTCTTGGCCATCCTCACTTGTGGTATTCGTGGTATAATCACGAAATTGAGGAGCTGTATACTCCCCACAAAAATATTTTTCTGTAGGATCTTGATCATTTTTCTTACCAAAACAGACTCCACTGAAATTACTTTTACAATCACCATCATAAAAAGCACCATAATCTCCGGAATTAGGTAGTGCTGTTTCATTTGCCTGTGCAACAGATTGATCTGCTAAAAACCACGCTTTGGAACACATTAAGGCTGCGTAAATCCCATCTATTCTAAGTTTTCCACCGGCACTTTCTCCGTTAAGTTGTACTCCGTTAGATTGTAGCAAAATTGTACCTAGGATCGCATCCTGACTTGATAGCAAATTGTTGTCCACAGATGTGTTTGCAGACACCGTATAGGCTCCACCTTGCTTTTCGAATTCCTCAAGTGCTCCCGTCCAAACCTGATCAGCTAAACCAATCCCCTGAATCACAACATACATCGTTAATGCCTGGATAGCAGAGTACCCTGAGGACATTGGGACCAACAATGATGTCCCTGTTACCACTCTTAACATTACAAAAGGACTGACTTTCTTAGCCATCTGAGAACCTTGCTGCGCTGTTTGCATCACGGTAATAATGAGTGAGTACATGATGATAAAGCCAACAACCGTCAGTATTCCCATATTGAAAATACTCATGATATTTGTCATTAAGGGCAACTGGAAACCTGTGCATAGTAAGTTCCCAATCTTTCCAAAGATCATTGCAAGGTAGGCAAAAGAAACGTCATTTTGACTTAATTCAAATAATTGAGGAATATTGCACGAATTAACGTCTGCTTGTCCAAATTGAGCGAGAGCTAACTGAGGAATGAAGAAAAAAGTTAGTAACCAAAAAAGGCGCATACCCATTCTCTCAACGTCAATCCAAGCCTTTGTTTTTCAATTTGGGTATACCAAAAATGTGCACGGAATGCATGGGTGAATAGAATACATGATACGACTGCGCCCATTAAGAAACCGTGATAAACTCCGCGGAAAATAAATGTGGATGCGTACATTAGTGCAACAATACCGCAGATAAAGTAAATGACAGAGGCCCTAAAATATTCTCGTTTTCTTAACGTTAAAAGGTTTTTGTCTAAATTTAAACGAATGACAGCCTCTTCGAAAGTCTCCGTATACAATGCTTCTTCTGGTGTTGTGATGCGCTTGTAAATTTCTGGAACAAATCTAAAGTTGTCTACAATAGTGCTAAGCCCCATCCATTGCTTGATGTTGAAGTGCCTTTTGAATGTACCCCTAATGAATCCCGCCATCACCTTAAAGTAAACTAATTCATTGTCAAATACAATGTGTTCGTGCCATCAAAAAGGGGGAAGTTATGCCATTAAAGTCATTAGCCTCCGGCTTCTCCTCGTTTTTCTCCCTTCGTCTCCGTTTTAGCAGCACTCATTCCTCCAGCCTCAACATTACCAACTTGTGGTTGTCCTGCAGCTCCAGCTCTACCGACACTACCAAGATCACCCTTGGTTTGTTTTGCCATTTCCTCAAGACCAGATTGCTCTACTTGTCCACCGATGTATTGCATTGTTCGATCAATTAATCTAAATACGATCGAATAGCTATTACTGACAATAGAAGAAATAATGTATGCATAGAATATTGAAAAAAGTCCTACTGCCACTAATGTGGTTGCACCCGAACCCAACTCTGAAAACGAGGTCAAAAAACCTGTGATGAAACCAATCATCGCTTGGTTCAAAAGACCTAGCATGACATTGGAAAGCAATAACCCTGCAATTAAACCACACAATAACAATGCGGGTGTTATAAATATTTTCAGTAAAAAGACGATGGATGATTCAGCGTTACCAAGTAAAGTCCCAGCCCTTGGAACGGTCATCCCAAGCGCAATTAATGGAGCACCCACCATTCCCTCGATGACGCTTAAAAGCCAAGACAACGCACCTAATAAATAATAAATCGTTGGTATTGCAGCCACATATACTCCTATAATGAAGCCGACACTCACCATGATTTGGGCTAATGTTCCAGCCAATGGTTGGTATAAAGAAACATAAACGTAATCTAATCGTTGATAAAAAGTAATCATCTTAATAAGCGAATCAACTGCGCCACCAATTATCTGATCGATATACGGACCCACTGGTGTAAATTGAAAGACAAAGGCATTCAAGGAAAAAATTGGCAAGTACACCATCTGTATTCCCATCATTGCTCCAAAGTATGCTAAAGATAACTCTTCATTTAAATCCATAATATCACTTACGGTTTGTGTCATGTTGCCTAGACTATGTTTTAACATCTGTAGACCCATA
>NZIM01000083.1 GCA_002691585.1 Legionellales bacterium | reverse complement strand
TAAACGCGGCGGGCAATGGTTCCCCGGCCTTTACCCGGAACACTACCGCCACCGGGCAATCGGTCTGCAGTGCCCGGGTCACTTGTTTGCGGTAGGCCGGGTGCCCGGAATAACTAAACATGAGCGAATAGTTATTCGGGCGGCGGATATCCGAAAGCCGGGCGGCTCTTTTGGTGTAATCATAGAAAGTCAAACCCGGGTGATTTTGTGGCACCCCGTGATTTTCATAATCGATATCAGATAGCACGTTTAAACGTACAGCACCCCGGACCCCGGTTTTATTGCATAGCCGGGAAAAATTGAACAATTCCGAGTTGAGTTGATCCAGAAATCCGACCCGGTCTTGGTGCCAGAAATCGGCCTTTTTTTGGCGGCCATCGGTGACATTAGAAAACGCACCCCGGCCCGCCGATTTTAGGCAGTCCGCCATACAGTCGGCGGCCTTGCTTCCGGGGCACAGTATCGGATCGGGATATAGTGATAAACCGGCCAGCCGGTAATTACCCCCGGCATGCTTGGTGGTTTTTTTCAGTTTGAGGTTTCCCCCGTTGGTATCGAGTAAACGCATTTTCAATGCTCCATTGCTAGTGAATAAAACGCCCGCCACCACAGCAGGCACCCCCGATTCTACCGAAACCGGGCACCATGTAAACCCGGAATATACACCCGGACCGCGTTAACTAGTGGCCGAACCGGTGCGCGGCGGCGGCTTCAAAAAATTTTTTATTAATGTATGTATGTTACGTAGCGTAAAATGTTGACTAATGTTTCAATCTGTTTTTCTCATAAAGTGTCCTCCGCGTAAGTCTTTTGTTTTTGGGGATTTTCGGTACGCGGTGCCCGTTTGAGGCATAAAAACTCTTCCGCGTAAGTCAAAGGAGTAAAAATGATAGAGGACAATAAAAAGCCGACGGACTATGAATTTCAAGCAGTCTCAGCAGAGGTCTGCAACGCTATTCGCGCTAAAATGAAGGCAGGGTTTAAAGAAACCCAGATGCGGATAGAGTTACAGCTTTTCCATGATCGGCTGGAGTGGGTGCAAAAAGACGAACTTTCTAAGTGGTTTCTTGCTTCTCGGGAGCGTCTAGCATTATTCCATCGCTTTAATTTACAAGGTTTTTCTGACGGCCATACAGTAAGCATGGAAAGCAGAGCTTTGGGCATCGATAGAAGCCAAATTTCCCGAATGTTGAGCGAAGCTCACAGTTTGGGCTTCATTTATCGGAATAAAGAGCCTAAAAAACAACGATATTATCTTCCTAGCGATCATTTGCTACGAAATGGCGATTATTTTGTTGAATATCATGTAAATCAAATACTTGACAATGAAAATCACATGGCCCGGAGGCATTTTTTTGACTACAAACGATGTGAACGCAATACCCGAATAAAAATGAGGTAGTCTCACATTGATTTTTCTGATCCTTTCCTTGAATCTAGTAAATTCAGAATCTAGAACCAAAAAAAGCGAACAAGAAGAAAGGACCAAACGGTGCGAGAAACAAAACATCTGACAATCAGTTTCCCCTCCGCAAGAATATATAGCTTGGCGGCAGCGTTGTCGGAAGCTGAAGAAATAGCGACACAAAACAAAGTCAACGTGCCTATTTTACACACAAAAATGGGCAATTATTTTGTGTTAGAGGGGTATCCCGAGGATGAAGCGGACATCTTAGTTCATTGTAGTTGACACACCGATGAGTCTTTTGTTAGTGTCGGAAAGTTACACTAGCAAGGGGCCTGACAATGACTCCCAGACCGACCTACGAGTCTGATGAAGATCTATATAAAGAAAAACAAGTCATCAAAGCGATTGCACAAGCTTTGGGGCTTGATTTCTTTAAGCTTCCCCGCAGTTATGGCCTTGACTTTGCTCTTACAAACCCTGACGACCAAGCTGTAAGAGCTTTTGTTGAGATAAAAGCGCGGAAAAACCACTCCCAGCGGTATCCAACCTTACTTTTGAGCCTTTCTAAGCTCATTAGCGCCCAAAAACTATCAGCAGCAACATCTAGGCCGTCCTATTTAGTGGCAGCCTTCACGGATGGCTTGTTTCTTACCAAGCTAACCTCTGGAAAGGAGCCTGTGACGATTGCAGGCCGTACCGACAGAGATGATCCTGCTGATATGGAACCCTGCATTCATTTCAGAATCCTCAAAATGCGAAAGGTAGCGTCATTTAACGTCCATGAGGGAGATGAAAATAATGAAAGCTAAATATGTGGCAAGGAAAGAACGCAAGGGCCGTATCGTATGGGTAGTTAACCCTCCACAAACGTGGAAAGAAACGATCCGGGCTACTTACATGCAGTTTGATAATGTAATTGACGCCCAAGAGTATTCACGGGAGTTGCAGCGTGACTTTGAAGAGTACGAAAGGCGGCAGAACTTTGTCCCACTTACCGACCAGAGGACCGTAGACGGCCTGATAGCTCGTTATAAGGGCACCACGGACTACAAGAAGCTGGCAGACAACTCAAAACGAGCATACATAGCCATGTTGGATCAGGCGTCAGGCTGGTATATCGGCGGCTCCAAGACGCGGTTTGGTGACATGATGGCCCGTACCGTCTCGGCCGACCATGCGGATCATCTTTATCAGGAGATTTGTGAGACTGTGTCCCTGCACCGAGGTGAGTTTGTGATCAAGGTGCTGCGTAAGGTCTGGTTTAACGCCTTCCGTGCGGGAAGAGTTGCTGGAAACCCTTTTTCTAAGATGGGCCTCAGTGGCCTGCCGCCCCGGGCAATCAAGTGGACTGAAGAACAGGTCCGCCAATTTATTGACACTGCAGATGCCATGAACCGGTCTAGCGTCGGAACTTTGGCGCTTCTGTGCTTTGATCTGTGCCAGCGCCCGGGAGACATGATTAAGCTGACCCGACAGAATCTGATTGGGGATGTAATGGTGTTTGCGCAAGAGAAAACCGGCACTCCGATGGAAGTACCTGTCTCGCCACGTTTGCTGCAGCGTCTGGATATGTCGCCTGAAGCTACAGATGACGAGTTCATTATCTACGAAGCAACTAACCGTCCATATCAAGACCGTTGGGGCTACAACAAGGTAGTCCGTAAGGTGTTAGCCCGGGCAGGACTGCCAAAAGAGCTTCAGATCCGTGATCTACGGCGGTCTGGGGCCACTCTGCTGGGCGAGTCTGGTTGTACCTATGATGAGTTGCGGGCCGTGACCGGGCATAAGAGCGCCCAAGTATTACAAACCTACGTTAAAACAACCCAAACTCTTGCGGGCAACGCGATGAGGAAGAGATTTAATCAATGATAGTACAAGATAGTTTTATAACTGACCCTGAAATGCTGGAAGCATTCGTTCAACAAGAGAATTGGTCAGACCAAATGCAAGAAAAGACCATGTGGTACCCCGGATGGTGGGTCAGAGAGCCGGAAAACCTGTGGGAGCGCACTATTGTCTCCATTTGGAAGAATCTGGTGTCCGACACTTCAAAAATTCAAGGCATAGAGTACTGGCTGAATGTTGTTGCTGCCGGAGATGGCATGCAGTGGCATTTTGATAAGGACGAGACAGTGTATGAGAGGGACAGGACTGTTATCTCTCCTGCTATTGGCTCTGTCTATTACCCAGTACCACATTCTGTACAAGGCGGCTATCTAGAGATTCAAGACGAAGCAAGAGAGATAGAACGCATAGCCCCGGTGTTTAATAGGATGGTAATATTTCAGTCTGATCACTTACACCGCGTTAGCCCGGTGTATGCAGGCCCGCGCTTTGTTTTTGTCACTAATATCTGGACGGCGAAAATACCGGAGGCCTATCAAGATGACCAGCAAAGTACAGATGCAGTCGAAAAATCGCCAGACAAGTAAGAATATTTTGAAAGAGCAGAAAAAGTATCGGGTAGTAGACCAGCCGAAGTTTTCTTTGGTAAGTCCGTCTACAGAGATTAGAGAAATGCCCGAATGGTTTTTTAAAATATTAATTGTCGCTACACCGATTATGGTAATTCTATTGGTGTCTCTGGTGGTGGTGCTACTACATGATTAAGGCAAGACGAAGTGATGGGCTGGGGGTTGCTCGGCAGTTAGGCTATCCAACGATTAATCTGTATCACCCCTCCGAGGATTGTGGGGTTTATTTAGTTCGTGAAAAAGAATATGGGCTTGGCGCGGCATTTGTAATGCCAAATTTAACGGAGATACATTTTTTTAATCATGTTGAATCTCCTAAAGATGAGTTGGAATACGAAATTTTGTCTAAATTAGAAGCGCCTGAAAACGGAATTCTGGACTATTTCTACAAAGGCTTGGCGTATTACAAATTACTTAAGCAAGTAGAATCAGTGAAGAAATAGCCACCATTTCAAACTTTTTCCAACTAAACTAATTTTTTTATAAAAAATCGTTTTTTATCAATGGAGTGGTAGGCCCGGAGGGACTCGAACCCCCAACCAAAGCGTTATGGTATTTTTATTTAATTTCAATGCGTTAGCGAGATATGTAGTTAAAAACCCCATAACTAGTGTCATTAAGTGTCTATACAGAAACACTAACAAATGTTATTTTTGCGAGGCCCCTTCGGGCCGAGCTATACCCACACCATTATGAATACATATTCAGAACAAAAAGAAACTATTGCTGCCATCGACGTAAGAGACGGAGAGTCAAAACGTATCGATTGTCCATTTTGTTTTGGTAGATATACCTTCACGATTACAAAGAAAGACGGCAAAACGTTTTGGAACTGCTACAAGGCAAGTTGCACTGCTAAAGGACAAGACCATACCGGGTATGGACTAGAAGCAGCCAAGGCACGGATCAATGGACGCAGCACTGAAGTCAAACGACGATCTTTACCCCTGCCATCGATAGTATCGAATCCAAGGCATCACATTTACGTCATGCAATATCTTGAAAAGGTAAATTGTTTAGATGCTCTGTCGAATCATTGGTTAGATATAAAGCTTGATCCAGCCCGGAATAGAGTTCTGTTCTACATGAACGATGGGCTAGGAGCCGTAGGAAGATCCGTTAACGATTCTAAACCTAAGTGGTTATCGTATGGTGATACCACAGGGGCTTTGTTTGTTAAGCCCGACAATAAACATTGCGTGGTTGTTGAGGATGCTGCTTCGGCTTGTTCAGTAGCTCGGTTGGACGACATAACTGGTGTCGCATTGTTGGGTACAAACATGAGTGCGGTACAACAACAACAGATTCTTCAATATCACACAGTTACGATTGTGCTTGACAAGGATGCATCGCGTAAGGCTATAAAGTTAGCGTCACAATTAAGGAGTAGTGCAACTGTCTCGACCATAAGTATTCGGTTTACTAAGGAAGATCTTAAATACCTAAGTAAAGACGAAGTGTGGGATTTGTTGCAGGCATAAAAAAATGAAAGCAAGAGCAATAGCAATCATCGACTTTGAATTTAAAAACGGTTTTATAGAAGCTGCAGAACAACAAAAGAAGCTTGAGGCCGCTATAGAAAATCTAGTCAGGGACACCACTAGCGTTGTCTACCATGAAGTAGACATGCGGGAGCGAAGAAGTTCAGACCGTACCCCCAACCTGAAAAAAATGAAGATTAGGTTAAGCTAAAGCTTTTCTTCTGACACTAGTTGGTGCTATAGTCGATGTCGTTACGAGAAACCAATTACGGCATCGACTTGAATGGATATAAAAATTCTAAAGGCACTACTGTCCCATAATGTTTATCAAGAAAACCAACCATCCCTCAACCCGTCGCTCTTTGAGAGTTCTGCAAAAACTCTCTTCAACTGCATTGCCGAAGGTCACCAGAAGTACTGCAGGGATCTCACACAAGACGACGTTGAAGCCCTCTACTTACTCCAGTACCCCGTAGCAACTCGATCTGAGAAAGAAGAGTTCACAGACTACGTTTGTGCGGTAGTTAACGCGCCGGATCTGCAAGCAGACATTATTGGCGATCTGGTCAAAGAACTTTGGAAGCGATCCCTTGGGCATAAGATAGCCAATCTCGGCATTGAGATTAGTGAAGGCAGTGACGATGCCGTGGCCCGTTTGGAAAAGATCCTAGATTCAAATCGTGATGGGCTTTTGCCCGACGACTTCGGACCAACCACCACCAAAGATTTAGATACGCTGCTTGAGCTTACAAGCGACGAGGCTCGTTGGAAGTTCAACATTGCAACATTATCTCGGCACGTTTACGGAATCGGCCCGGGCGAGTTTGGAACAATCTTTGCACTGCCTGAGACAGGCAAGACGGCTTTTGCGATCAGTTTGTGCTGTGCGCCGGGAGGTTTTTGCGAACAAGGGGCTATGGTTTTGTACCTCGGTAACGAGGAGGAAACCCGTAGAACAATGTTGCGGGCTATACAGGCATGGGCAGGCAAGACCCGAGAAGAGATAGCTAAGAACACTGGTGCGCGGAAGGAAGCATTAGATAAATTCGCGCAGATTGAAGAAAAGATTGAGATGAAAGACATCCAAGATTGGGATTTGGCCCAAGTGGATGCATACCTCTCCGNAATGGCCCCGGATGTAGTTGTCGTTGATCAAGGCGATAAATGCCAAGTAGGCGGCAACTTCTCTGCCTCGCACGAAAGACTCCGCGAGGTTTACCGATCTTTGCGCGAGTTAGCAAAGAAACATCAATGTGCGCTGCTTACCGTATCACAGGCAAGTAACGAGGCCCGGGGCCGTACCCGTCTGTCAGGTTTCGACATGGAAGGTTCTCGCATCGGCAAGATGGCAGAGAATGATTTAGTGGTGGGTGTCGGCCGCCATGAAAATAGCGAGGACGATGAACCAGACAACACTCGTTATCTGACCGTTTCCAAGAACAAGCTGTCCGGGTGGCACGGTACGGTTATCTGCCGTATCCAGCCCGAGATAAGCCGGTATGTGGAGTAAGCAGCCATGACCGTTATCGTATTAGATTTAGAAACCACTGTAGCGTCTGTTGACGGAAACAAAGACAACAGCCCCTTTAACCCTAAGAACCGGATCGTATCAGCCCACTGGCGTATGCTGGAAGGCGAAGAGATCGGAGAAGCCAAGCGGGCAATCTTTTATCATAAAGAGCATCCCGGGTGTGACGATCCCACCGAACTGANGGCGGATCTTGCTGCAGCAGATGTGTTGGTGGCGCACAATGCAAAGTTTGATGTGATGTATTTGCTGGAGGCAGGCTTTGAGATACCGGAGCGTGTCCATTGCACAATGATCCTTGAATATATTTTTGCCCGTGCCCAGAACGTAGACAAAAGCCTGAAGGGCACAGCAGAGAGACGGGACGTTACTCGTAAGAGAGACGACCTTGTTGGCGATCTGTTTAAGAAGGGTATTGGTTTTGAAGAGATGCCTCTGGCTGACGTAGTGGAGTACGCCGATACGGATGTTCTCTCCTGCGCGGAAATCTATGTTGCCCAGATGCAGGATTTGAAAAAAGCCAGCAACCAATCTTTAGCGGGTGTTGCTGATGTAATGAACGAGATGCTTCTCTTCCTTGTTGAGATTGAACGAAACGGTATCAAAATCGATCAGGACGAACTCGCGAAAGTGGAGCAGGACTTCTTGACAGAAAAGCAGCAGCTAGAGATTGCACTGCGGGACATTGTCACTGATGTGATGGGAGATACTCCGATCAATCTCAACTCTGGCGTGGACATAACTAAAGTCATCTACAGCCGGGAAGTTATAAACCGAGAGATGCACAAACGTTTATTTAACTGCGGGGTAGGACCAACCGGTAAGCCGCTACCTCCCGCACGTATGAATAACAACAAGTTTGCACTGACCGTTAAGCGCACCACCCAGCGCGTAATGAAGACGGTAGCGGAGCATTGCTACACCTGTGATGGTTCCGGGCTGATTCAAAAGATGAAGAAGAACGGAGAGCCGTGGAAGAAGAAGACCAAGTGCCCAGCGTGTCACGGCCAAGGCTTCTTGCTTAATCCTACGGGACAGGTTGCAGGCCTGAAGCTTATTCCCCGGGGACCAGAAGATGCCAGTATTAACGGCTTCAAGACAGACAAAGGCACGATAGGTAAGTTGCTGGTACAAGCACGGGACAAAGACAATCTGAAGGCTGTTGAGTTTTTAACAAAGCTGATGCGTTTGAATGCGGTGTCTGTTTATTTGGATTCGTTTATTGCGGGAATAAAAACGTGGACTCGCCCGTCTGGTCTATTACACGCACAGTTTAATCAGACTGTGACCCGCACCGGACGGCTCTCATCGTCTAATCCCAACTTCCAAAACTTGCCCAAAGGCAATAAATTCCCAGTTAGGAAGTGTCTCGTTTCTCGCTTCGATGGCGGACAGATTTTAGAGATNGACTTNAGCGGNCTTGAGTTCCGTGTTGCNGGNGAACTCTCCCGGGACAGTCAGATCATAGAAGATGTTCGCAACGGTAAGGATGTGCATAAGCAGACTGCCTCAATCATCAATCAATGTGANGTTGANGAAGTNACCAAAGATATGCGNCANGCNGCNAAGGCNTANACNTTTGCTCCGCTCTATGGGGGTATGGGNGCCAATGAGCCGCCCCACGTTCAGACATACTTCGGTGAGTACTTTAATATCTATAAGGGACTGTCGGAGTGGCATAAAGAGCTAATGAATGAGGTGCTGCGCTCTGGCATAGTGCAGACTCCCTCGGGCCGCCAGTTCCATTTTCCGAAGGCCAAANGCCTAGCAAACGGCCGTGTGACCAATGCTACGGCGATTGTTAATTNCCCTGTTCAAAGCTTTGCTACAGCGGACATTGTCCCACTTAGCTGCATCAGAGCTTACCAAGAATTTAAACGGCGTCAGTTTAAGACTCGTCTTGTTCTCACGGTCCACGACTCCATCGTTTGCGACGTTTACCCGGGCGAAATGTCCGAGGTGTTGGAAGTGTTGGTCTGGGCTATGGAGAAGGTAGACGAGGATTTAATTGACCGGTTTGAATACCATCCGGTGCTGCCCCTCACCACTGAAGCGGAGGCGGGTAAAAATTGGATGGAAACGACACCAATTAGTGTTGCATAAAGCCACTTGTTGGTGTACTTTAAATTTGTTACGAAAAACCTTTAAGGACTATATATATATGAGTACTGAAATTTCCACTGTGACACCTGAAGCGGCAAACCAACTCGCAATGATGCTTGGAGCCGTGGATGCCCCCGCCCCTTCCAAGAACCGTCTTCCGAAGCTTAAGGTTAACACCCAGCGCAAGCATCCATATGAGGGGCAGTTCGTTATTGAGGGTGAAGGCGTTGAGCCTGTCTTTGCTGAAACAGTCAAGATTCGGGTTCTGAGCCAGTTGTTCCAGTGGCTGCATTACGACCCCGAGGAAAACAAGGTTGTTAATAAAACCTTGATGATTCCTAATTTCCGCCACGAAGCTCTTGATATGAAGGGTACCCTGCGTTGCGGAAAGCCGCCTAGTCGCATACTTCGTGAGGCTTCTAAAGAAGAACAAAAGAAGTACAGCGACATTACTTGCTTCCGTCAGTTGCGTGTCATCGTCAGTTACTCAGGTAAAACCGAGGACGGGGATGATGCTACTGTTGAGAACCAGCCAGCGATCATGATGCTGAAAGGTTCTAACTTCAATCCATTTGAAGATGAAGTAATGAAAGTTCTCCCCAAAGGCGCTTCTACTTACGAATATGAGGTAGAGGTGTCGGCGGAAGAAATGCAGAACGGCAGCGTGATTTATTATGTCATGCACTTCGCGCCAAACTTGAAGACTAAGCTTCCTCTCACTGACGAGATTTACGAGACAATGGTCCACATGGGCAGGCTCGTAAAGGACGAAAATGAGATGATTACGCTGAAGCATCAAGAGGCGTTGCACAACGAGAATCTCTCCTCTGATGCCATCGATGCGTTAGCTGAAGAATTAGAGGAAGACTAAGAGTTCTCCCTGCGGGGCTGCGGGCCATTTCTTCAAACGTTTAGGCCCTTTGTTGTGATACAGCCCCGTTCCTTGGGGTCTGATCTGTCACTCCTTCGGATCAGACCCCTTTTTTTGAGGTACACGTGAATTTATCTGAGCAATACGCTGCAAAGCTAAAATTACAATTAACCAAACTCAGTAACGGCGAAATGCTGCCGTATGATGACCAGTGGATAGAAGATGCGGGGGAGATGTTTAAGGCCTCTCTCAGAAAGCAGCTTGCGGAACGAGAAAAAGGATTCCGCATTCGTATGTCTAATCTGGGCCGTCCTGTCTGCCAGCTTCAGCGAGAGAAGGCAGGCGAAGAAAAAGAAGTCATGCCATATAACCACATTGTCCGAATGATGCTAGGCGATGCGGTTGAGTGCATCATGGAAGTTTTGCTTCGCGTTGCCGGTTTAAATATTACCGGGGGAAAAGAAGAAGCCGAGCTTGAAATCCACGGGCAGCAGATCCGTGGAGAGAACGATATTGAAATCGATGGCCGGGTCTATGACACCAAGAGCAGCAGCCCTTGGGCATTTACCCACAAGTGGTCTGATGGATGGTCTGGTGTCGCTAAAGACGATGCCTTCGGCTATGCCGCCCAGCTATGGGGATATGCCACAGGCACTAATAAACCGCAGGGTGGTTGGATCGTAGTTAATAAGTCTACGGGCGAGGTAGAGGTTGTCGAAGCTGATCCTTCCCCCGACCAAGTATCCCAGCTTGAGGCGTTTATTAGCGAGAATGTGAAAGTCATAGCTACTGATAGGCCGTTCATTAAGTGCTTTGAGCCGACTCAAGAGTTATTTCGGGGCAAGCCTACCGGAAACAAGCGTCTGCACACGACCTGTACTTTCTGTAGCTTCCGGGCCTCTTGTTGGCCGGATGCCGTGTACAAGCCACAGGGCGGTTCTAAGGCCGTTAGTCCGCGCCACTATTGGTACTCTCACTATGAAGCATAACACCCGATTGAGAGCGATCAGGGCCGGTTATAAATCTGGAATCGAAAAAGATGTAGCGGATCAGATCCGTCGCGCCGGGAAGGAAGTACAATACGAGCCTTTCAAGATCCCGTATGTCATTCCAGAGAGTGATCATCACTACACTCCTGACTACGTTTTGCCCAATGGGATTGTTATTGAGACGAAGGGCAGATTTCTTTTATCTGACCGCAAAAAACATATTCTTATCAAGGAGCAATACCCCGACCTTGATATTCGTTTTGTGTTCAGTCGCAGCAACGGAAGGCTGCGAAAGGGGTCAAAAACTACCTACGCCGTCTGGTGCCAAAAGAATGGATTTATGTACGCCGATACACTGATCCCGGCCGAGTGGTTGAAGGAAAAGAAAAATTTAGCATCGCTAAAATTAATAAAAGCATTTGGGGATCAGTAATGAGCGAAAAGACAGAAAAGATACCGATTAACGGCTTCTATATAGAAGTTGGCAGCCATGTAGAGCAGGAACTGTACTTCGGAGCGTCTGAGGACTTCTTTGAGGACGCTGATGAGACTTTCAAAGAGTACATGCGAGACTTCCTGTATGGCATTTACTACATGGTTTCTACCATGCCGGACGAGATAATTGGCTACGGTGCAGCCCTCCGTTCAGAGCGAGAGTTTGTTGAGTTTGCGACAGATTGCAAGAACGACAAACTGGCCCAAAGCAGTAAACGATATACAAATAACGTGTACCCGTTTCCTGACACCACTAGAGATGATGACGACACGGTACATTGATATGGCAAATGCACATTTCCCCCCTTTTGACAAAGTAGACAACTCTGGAATGGACTATGACGAACTTCACCCGCACCCCGAGGGCCGGGACATGTCTGCAATCCCGAATCCTAAAGGCATCCCGAAGTCTGGTGGACATCGTACTAATGACTCTGGGCTTGCTAATGATCACAAACTCGCAAGCGACGGTGGAAGTACTGGTTACTATGAGTTGCCTGCTCACGCCCGGGAGTTGCGGCATTTAATCAGCCACAAGGCCATGAGCAAAGCCCGTGGAGATATTTTCAAAGCCTGTTATCGGCTTGGAGAAAAGGAAGGCGTCGATATTTTGTACGACCTTCGGAAGATGAAATTTTTCATCGAAGATTTAATCGAAATGCATGAAAGGGGGGAACACCTTTAATGGGGCAAATGACATTTGAAGAGTTTCAGGAAATTAGTGCTGAAACTGCAATTTATAGTAAGCAATGGTCCACGATGTATCCGGCGCTGGGTTTAGCCGGAGAAGCGGGCGAAGTCTGCAATAAAGTAAAAAAGATTTTCCGCGATGACGACGGATATTTAACAGATGAAGTGCGTGAGTCACTAGCAAAGGAATTAGGCGATGTACTGTGGTACATTTCTGCGCTTGCTACGGATCTTGATTTGAATCTGGACGATATAGCACGGGGTAACCGGGACAAATTAGCGTCTCGGCATAAAAGGGGCGTTATTGGCGGCAGCGGGGACAATCGATGAGTAACAATTATTACTTTCCTTCAGATTACGAAGAATTTATTTATAAGAGCCGATATGCCCGGTGGAATGGCGAAAGAAGAGAAGAGTGGCCCGAGACTGTGGGCCGATACTTCGATTGTCTTTTAGCATCCGTCAAAGAAAACCACAGATTCTCTCTTAAGCCTGCCGTTGAAGAAGAACTTCGGGCTGCCATTCTCAACATGGACGTAGTTCCCTCTATGCGGGCGCTAATGACTGCCGGGGATGCCCTTACCCGGGACAATACAGCCGGGTATAACTGTGCCTACCTAGCTGTAGACGACCCCAAGGCTTTTGATGAAGCCATGTTTATTTTGCTCTGCGGCACTGGGGTGGGCTTCAGCGTGGAAGAAATCCATATCAAGAACCTGCCGGATGTCCCGGATCGCATCTTTCCCTCAGAGACTGTCGTTCACGTACGAGACTCCAAAGAAGGCTGGGCCAAGGCCCTTAGGCAGCTTTTGGCATTGCTTTGGAGCGGAGAGTGTCCAAGATGGGATGTGTCTCGTGTCCGCCCGGCCGGGGCACGGCTCAAGACTTTTGGGGGCCGGGCCTCCGGACCAGAGCCTCTGGTTGAGCTATTTAACTTTGTGGTCAAGATATTTAGCAATGCGCAGGGCCGTAAGCTGACTTCCCTAGAGTGCCACGACATAATGACGTACATCGCTAGGGTCATTGTAGTTGGTGGGGTTAGAAGAAGTGCAATGATCTCACTGAGTGACCTTGGTGATGATCGAATGCGTCACTGCAAGTCGGGCATGTGGTTTGATGATGAGCCGCAACGCGCCTTGGCTAATAACTCAGCAACGTACAATGATAAGCCGGAGATGGAGACATTTATCCGTGAGTGGCTGTCGTTGATTGAGTCTAAGTCTGGGGAGCGAGGCATATTCAATCGACAGGCGGCGACCAAACAGGTGTCGAAGTACAACTCCCGCAATCCTAACTACATGTGGGGCACCAATCCTTGCAGTGAAATTATATTGCGCGGCCCTCGCCTAGATGACAAAGGGCACCCGGTCACCGGTACTGGGGGCCAGTTCTGTAATCTGTCTGAGGTTATTGTACGGGCAGGAGATACACTGGAGACGCTGAAGCACAAGGTCAAGATGGCAACAATCTTGGGCACTCTACAAAGCACTTTGACTTACTTCCCGTATCTAAGAAAAGTATGGCAGCGCAACACTGAGGAAGAGCGCCTGCTTGGTGTCAGCCTTACTGGCATCATGGACCATGCGTCTCTATCCAGTGTAAAGAATGCTCCCAAGTGGCTAACGGAGATGCGCAAGACAGCAGAGGAAACCAATAAAGAGTTTGCGGCAGCAATAGGGATTCAGGAATCTGCTGCGATTACCTGTGTTAAACCTTCGGGCACGGTATCTCAGCTTGTAGACAGTGCCTCTGGCATACACACTCGGCACAGCCCGTATTACATCCGTACTGTACGGGGCGACAAGAAAGATCCCCTTACGCAGTTTCTGGTTGATCAGGGCATCCCGGCAGAGGACGACCAGTTTAATGCGAATAGTACGACTGTCTTTAGCTTTCCGAAGAAGGCTCCTTCCGAGGCGGTGTGTCGGACTGACATGACTGCGATTGAGCAGCTAGAGCTATGGCTGGCGTATCAGGAAAACTGGTGTCACCACAAACCTTCTGTGACAATCTCGGTTAAGCAGAGTGAATGGCTGCACGTTGGAGCATGGGTCTACGATAACTTTGACTCTATTAGCGGAATTAGTTTTCTGCCCTTCTCAGACCATGTATACGCCCAAGCGCCGTATCAGGACTGTACTAAAGAAGAGTACGAAAACGCTCTTGAGAGTATGCCTACCAAGATAAATTGGGCAGAGTTGTCTGCTTACGAGCAGGAAGACAATACTGTAAGTTCTCAGACCCTCGCATGTACCGGGACTTCTTGTGAAATTGTAGATATTTCAAACTAGAGGATGCAATGGCAAATAAAGACAAGGAAGACTTGCGTCATAGAATACAGCGTGAAACTCAGGCGTATTTAAAACGTGGGGGTACAATCTATAAGTGTGAGCAAGGAGAAACCGGAGATGAATTCCAGTTAACTTTTTCTAATCCCAAGTTTAACTATGCTTTCAAATCCCCAAGTTGGCTGACGGACAAAAAATGAGAGGTCAGTTGATAGGCCTCAACCCCATGTACTTCTATAAGGTAGGTCTTGGGGTTTCAGAGAGCAATAGGCAAGCGATATATAGCGCCATTTGTTCTCTGGTAGATAAAGAAGCCGAAGGCTTTGATCCTTTCACTGATACGGCTTGGCTTGGCGATATAGATTCTTCTGGGGACTTTCACACTATTCCAGAGATGAGACCGTTACTTGAACGACTTCCCTTTGCACTAGGCGAGTACTTTAAGGCGCTGGGAGTAAACGCTGAGAAGTTTCAAGCGTACATTTCTCGATGCTGGCCTGCTTATCAGACCGTGGGTCAAAAGATAAACCTACACAGACACATGCAGAGTAATATCAGCGGTGTCTATTATGTTGATGTTCCTCCTGAGTCTGGGGAGTTTGCATTCTACTTCTACGATGTAGCCTGTGAATTTATCCCGGGGCTATTTTCTTCTGATGCCCATGCGAAAAAAGGCCTGCTCAACTCATGGAACCTGATGCGGGCTACTGAGGTGCCCTTGGTGATGGAGACAGATCAGCTAATCCTATTCCCCTCTAAGACGCTCCACAGAGTCCACCCTAGCAAAAACTACGACAGGCCAAGGATCTCTATTGCCTTCGACATAAACGTTACCCTGCGGTCCTCAGACAAGCAGGAGGCGGGTATGCCACCATTAGATAAGTGGCAGGGTATTGATGTCCTCACTAATCCGTCATAGAATCAACATGCTCATTGCTAGTGAGCCGCCCCTGTCGCCGTCTAACCAGCGGAATCCCGGCAGGGGCATTTTTATTTCTACAATAATATCAATAACATAGAGGAATCCCGTGAGTAATTTTTGTTTTGATTTGACGAAGTATCCCAAACTCAAGCTGCTGCAAGACAATTGGGAGATATTTCGTGAAGAGTATCAGTTAGTTAAAGACAACCTTATCAAGATGCCATATCCGATTTACGACTACGACGGAACGTGGGCTGCTTTTGGGTTTGCCTACTTAGGAGAGCGGATTAATCAAGATATTTGTCCCAGAGTTAACGAAATCTTGGACGAGATGGAGGATGTTTATATTGCCGGGTTCTCTGTACTGAAACCAAAGGTGGTGATCAATCCGCATGAAGGCGAGGGGGCTGGATACTTACGTTCTCATGTAGGCCTTATTTGCCCGGATGGATGTTCAATTACGGTAGGCGGCGAAGACTATACATGGTCTGAGGGAGAAGTAGTTGTCTTTGACGGCACAATTGAACACAGTGCCCGGAATACTTCGGACGATGAGCGAGTAGTATTTTTATTGGATTTCCCAGTGCCTAATGAAAGCTCCACTTAAAAAGCCACTAGTCCCAGACTACCCTCTTGTTGAGATTACATGGGGTGACGCTTGGGCCGACACTGAAGAACTCTCTCCGGCTGACTTCAGCCGCTTAACCCCCGTGTACAGGACTACTGTCGGCTACTTGATGGGCATCACAGAACTGGGCTACAGCCTGTGCAGCGATATCATTGAGTACAAGTCTGAGATTGTCTGCCAAGGAACTATGTACGTCCCAACCGGGATGGTTGTGGCGGTTCGGCACCTTAAGCGGACGGGCCGGGCCGAAATAAAAAATACCCTCTGAGTTGTCTGGCACTAACTCGTAATAGTTGATAGGATTCCACGTTCGGCAAGGACGCCTTCACCCAACCAACCGGAGTCCTTTATATGAAAGCTTTATTAGTAGTGTTGTTTAGCAGTTTTTCTGCTTATTCTTTAGCCGCCCCAATCATATCTTACGACGATGGATCTACTTACACGCTTCAAGACGATGAAGAAGTGTTTGTTTCAACGGCGGATCATCTTTTTACAAAAAGAGATTATGCTAACGGCAATGTGTATTTTGGGGCAAAACGGCCGAATACTAAGCGGGATTATGTCGAAACCCCGTCAGATGAGTTTGAGCTAGGGTCACAGGAATGGTGCCAAGCATACATCCCGTGGAGTGAGGGGTATTCATTTAATATGCAAGCGTGGCAGCGTTATTGTGATGTAAATGGGGATGGGGTGTACGACGAGAGTGACAGAACCTAATCTGTCATTAGCTCATAATTAAAGCGGCGTAACCAATCATCCCGCCTAAAAAAATTAGGGTGCCTGCGTACTGGATGTAAGTAGTCTTGGGGGATACTTCTCTGAGGCGACGACAGTCAGTACACAGCGCCCCTTCAATAGGGACGCCACATCGATTACAGACATAACAGTGTCTCAAATTACATCACCACCCGTTTTAAGTGTAAATCTTAACCTGATCACTGCTTTCTGGATCGTGCAGTTGTGGTACGCAGTAGGCGTTTATATTCGGGCCTACGCTCGGTGACCTGTGCTGCCAGTTTAATCTGGACGCAAAGTATTGGCACCGATCTATACTGTAGAACCCCATATCTTCCGATATGATCTCGCCGTTAACAGTTACGACTAGCATAAATATGTGAAAGGCTTGGGACATTACTGCAGGCCAAGCTCCTGCATTTGTACATCAGTAGCATCCTGCAAGTTTTGCTGCAGGGCTGCTTCATAGTCTTCGTTAAACTCTTCTTCAGTGCCGTCATAAATGGCAGAACGACTAAGGTACCTATAAAGCAAGCGACGTTGCTCTGCGTTAGGAACTGGCACCCTTATTGGCATTGACGAAGTTCCTATATTGACCGTCCGAATGTCTGTTACCCCGGTCTGGCCCACAAGTTTTATAAGACGTATGAACTCATCAGGATTTGCTAGGGCCGCATCAATCGTTCTTGTTGTAAGGTTTGGATCGACAAAGTCGCCAATCTTTTTACCAATTGTTCTAACCCTTGCTCCCAAACGACTAAGCGGACCAAGTATCAATGTGACTTGTCTATCAACCATTTGTTGATACTGCTTGTCGAGGTTCATACTTTGCATAGTATTGGAACCGGCCAAAGTCGTCGGACGGGCCGTGCGGGTTTGTTGTACCAAGCCTGCAACTTCCATCAGGCTGGTCAAGCCCTGCATGAACTCTGGCTGATCAGCAAATATTTCTTCTCCCCGGGACAAGATAGGACTGATTTCTTCCAACGCTTGTCGCGTGTACCGCTGTCCCAAGGTGTCTCCACCAGATTGGTTCTTGGCGGCCGTGACAATCTTAGACCGAAGGTTCTGGGTATAGGCCGACTTTACTCCCCGGATAATTGCTTCATCGCCACTCTCTAGCAGAGTACGAATTTGCGGCATGCCCTCTGCACTATTTATTAAAGACGACAGTGCAGCATACGGGTTAGTTACAGGCTCTCCGATATCACTAAACAAAGCTTTGTAGCGAGTGTTGTAGATGTCTTCCTGCGCGGCTTGGAAAGCAGTCTCAGCTTCCTCCAGCATTTTGCGATTGCCCTGTGCTGTGCCCAGTGTGTCATCTAGGCGGTTAGAGAAATCAACAATTCTGTCGTACTGCTCTGGGTATGAAGCCCGTATCAAGTTGGCATAGGACTGAAGCTCTGCCTTAACACTTTGCACAACATCAACAGGCGCTACGTCTCCTGCTACTTCTGCTGTACGGTCTGCATTACGTCCCATGCGCTGGACAACATCGCCAATGATAAAGTCCGTCACGCTGTTCGGATTAAGGTTAAGAGCCTCATTCCCTGCAGTCTGCCGGGACAATTCTATAAGCTGGGTGACATACGGACGATTGGACGGCACCTCTAGAAGGTTGCTTGTTTGCTGGAGGCCGACGGACTGAGTCTGGGCACTCCGGCTGTCTAGATTTAAGTTCTGACGACGGACCCGATCTATTTCTTCTAGCGGACCACCACCACGCCAGTACGGAGCAAAGTCTTCTTTAAAGTAGCGAGTAGCTTCTTGTGCCTTTTCTAAAATTTCATCGCCGTTATCGCTGTTCTTGGCAGCAAACTGCAAAGCATCTGTGCCTATATAATCCTGAAACTTTTCAAGTAGCCGCCTGCTGGCAGCATCCACCGTAGTTCCCGCCACCTTTAGATCAGCCATAGCATCCGACAGGGCAGGAGACAGGTTGCCAAACAAATCCCCGTAAGTTACACCCGCTTGATCAAGCTCGTTAACAAATCGCTCCCGGGCTTCATCCGCTGTTTCTAGACGAGTTACCAATTCACCATTTACTTCTTCGGCGATTTCTTGAGGCCGGGATCGGGTGAGATAGTCTCGGAACGCAGTCGTTGAATCAGACCGTGTAGCGACAGACAGATCAATATTGTTGAAAAGCTGATCGTTAGAGGCAATGTCATTCATCAAATCGAAAATGGCATCCCCATCAATCTCACCACCAAGTTCTCTCACCGCCGCATAGTTGGCGTTCTTGCGGTCTGTCATCACACGGGATGCCTCTAGCAGATCGTCTACTAGCTGGTCCTGTGATCTCGCTGCTGCATTGGTAGTATCAAAGCCNACAGNACGGTAGATATCCTCAATCTTACTAATGAACGGNATGTCTTCCTGCAGTAACCGGCTTATNTCNCCGGNCAACTCATTTTGNCTTNCTGTNAGAGCNTCCCGNGTAACNGTTTCCGGGCGCATTGCAAGTTCTTCCCCGGCCACTCGTTGAACCGACCCGGTAAAGTCGTCTATGTTTTGGTCTGCGCCTTCTGCTACTCGGCCGAAGACTTGTTGGCTCTGGTCTAGTACATCAACAACAGCCTGCTCAGATTGGGCTGCGGCAGCTTGCTGCGCTCCCATTGAGCCGGGGCGATTGGCATTTGCCCGGGAGAGGGCTTGGAGGCCCGTGACTGCCTGCTCAATGCCTTCTAAATCATTGTTTTCTGCCGCTCTCATCAACGCCGTAGCGGTATCGGCCATGTACTCAACGTCATCAAACCCGTCAATGTTAAAATTAGCAGTGACAGTCTTGTTTTCTTCTAGCAACTGAACAAGACGTTGAATATTCTCACTGTAATTTGCATCAGATGGATCTAAGTCAGCCACTATTCGCAAAAGATCTTCACCAATAGCCTTTTCTTGCGCTTCAGTAGACAAAACTCGCCGTAGAATAGGAATCGGAGACAGGGCGGACACTGCACTTAACAGCATGCCCCCTGCATTGAGTGCCCCGTCAATTCCAAGAGTTGTTGCGGCAGTATCCATAAAGATATTAAATTTACCGCGAAGAATTTGATCTGCCTCTGGAGAATTCGGATCAATATTTAAACCTTCATATATCGGGAGCATTGCATTCGGCCCGATTAAACCAGTTTCAACCTCTTCATCCATTCCAGCAGCAAAGATTGCACCTTCCGTTGCTGCAAAAGACAAACCTTTAACAATACGGGGTAAGTTAGCTAATCCTTTAACGACAAGGGCACCACCACCTCCGCCCGCCAGCATGGTTGCCCCTTCTTCGACAACTAGCCGATCAAGAAAACCAGAGCGGTCATCTACAGCAAGGCGAGGCAGAGCCTCACTATCTATAACATCGTCACCTATACCAAGCTTTTGCCCGGTAGCTTCACCAAATTTTGCAACGTTTCTTACTGTATTACGGATGGACCCCGACATCTTTTCACCGAGGCTTGGTCCCATATCGTCACCAAACACAGCACCAAGGCCCCCCGGAAGGCCGGGTCTAGGGACAATCCGTCTATCTGTAGGGTCTTCTGGATTTACCCAGACTAAATCTCCCCCTGACTTTTCGACGTTGGGGGAGTTTTCATATGCTTCGTAAATGCTTAAGGCTTTTTGTAGCTGCTCGGGCAATGGCCCCGTACCTTCTGGCAAGTCTTCTGCTAAAAACTCTGGGGACAGCGGGGAAGCTTTAAACGCCTGAAAAAGACTAGGAGTTTTTATGTCACTGTACATACCCTCGGCAGGAGGGGGCAACACACCCTCTGGAGGTGTGGCAGGCGCACCTATAGTAAAACCTGTAGCAGTTTCTTCTCTAGGCGCACCTATAGTAAAACCCGGGGTGGTTTCTTCTTCTCTAGGCGCACCTATTGTAAATGTATTGTCTGCCATGAATAAACCTACTTATTAATCGGGTAGCTGGTGTCCAGCCGCAAAGCGTTGCCGTTTACATCAACCGCGCCGGGGTTAGCCGCCATGAAAGCGTCAAGTTCTTCTTGAGTTTCAAATCTCAAGTCAAACGACCTAACATTAGGATCATTAAATGCCGTATTAAATTGATCTACATTTGTTACTATTGATGGGGCAGCGTCCGCTGCCGGTACTACGGATGCATCTTCACCAAAACTTGCAAGATTCAAATTAGAATAGTACCTGTAGTGATCAAAAGAACCGTCAGTCCGAGTCTTGGACTTATTCAACATTTCGTAATAATCATCGACGTTCTTAAATCCATCTAGCAAAGCAACCATCCGTGGATTGTCCGCGTAACGGCTGTTTAAATCGCGCACGGTTGGGTTATTCTGCAAGCCTACTGCTAGGCGATTTACGCCTTCTTTCTTTTCATTCAAGAAAGACATCAGGTTAGTTGCAAATGTTCTTGAATTAGAACTGCTGCGTATAACTTGCATAAACCGATCAAAGTCTTTGTTAGACATGCCTTGACCAGTTTGTCCTTCCGCACCACCAATGCGATACGCCATTAACAAAATCTTAGATCGGAACCGAGAAGTAGCATCAGCAGAGTTTGCCAATCGCCCCGCAAAACCAATGCCAGTTTCAGCAGCGTCTAGATTAAAAGCATCCCTAACAAATCCATCGATCTGCTCCGTTGACAGACGCTCAACACTTTTAAGCTCTGTCTTAATTCTTTCAAAGAACGTAGTAAACCCGCCTACAGTTGTCAGAACTTCTGGGTTTTGTTCCAGAATAGACAACGCCTCCATGCCGGGATTGAGCACTTCTATAAATTTAGCCCGAGCATTGTCATATGTAGAGATCGGCTCACTGATACTTGTTATACCTCTTTGAATTGCATCGCTTTCTTCTGGAGTTATCTCCCTTACAATGGAAGCACCCTCCCCAAGAAGAGAAGAGCCGTCATAGCCAATGTATGTATTGTTCCCAGTACTTCTATCGAACCCTCGTTGACCAAGCCGAGCAGAAAGAGTGTCGTCGGCGTTCTTAATAAGCACGGAAACACCCTCACCCATCCGTTCAATGCCCTGCTCTGCTACCGCTTCCTCTTGTTGTATTGTAAGAAGGCTTTCTAGCTCGGCTCGTTCAGTCTCGTCTTCATAATGCCCATTAGCTAAACGGAACGAAATCTGAGACGAGGACAATTCTTCAATTGGCGCTCTAGTCCCGGCTAGAATTTCATCAACTTCTGGAACAACAGTACCCGTAAAGAAGTCTAGCTGCTGCTGTACACGCTCGACTGCCGCTTGTGCCGCAGCCTTTTCAGGCGCAGTTTTTGCATTATCTGCATTCTGTTGAAGCGCACTGATCATAGTGTTGAAACGGGCTTGTTGGCTTGCCATCCAAACTTCGTGATCGTTGTTTGGTATCTCAACCGCATTCTCAAGTGTAATTTCAATAATGCTCCGCGCTTGCTCTGGTTTACCCGCAGACATAGCCTGAGTAAACTTCACCAGCCAGTTATTGTCATTAAGACCCTCTAAGTAGTCTTTATCAGGATCTGCAATAGATCTTTGTTCATACAGGGTATAATTCTCAACGTACTCACGCGCTTGCTCTAACTCTTTTTCGGTGGCGGTTCCCGTATCTTCTAGTCTTGCCAGATTTTGTTCTGCTGCGATCCTGCCGCCAATAAAATTACTATCTGTTATTTGTGCGGGATCTGCCCAATCCATGTTATAGCCGCGCTTTAATTCCTGAAGTGAGGCTAAAGCAGCCGGAGCATTAGCAACTCCTCTCTGTACATCGGTTTCTGCCGCAGCAATAAAGCCGTCAATCTTTGACTGAGTTGCTTTAGATAGGTCCATATATTCGGGCAGATCTTCTGGATCAAAGAACGGCTCAAACTTATACCCTTTTCCAAAAGCAGGAGTTGAGTACGGGCTGGTGTACCGGGCGTATTCTTCTTCGGTTACGCCAAGCTGTTCAAAGACACTATTGCGAACTCGGACTTGCTCCCCGGCAAACATATCGCCAAACAGCCTAGACATCAGACCACCAGACGTTTCTTCTTTTTCGCTGGAAACCGGAGACTCGGGAGAAACCGACTCCGCCGGGTTGACCGTATCAACAAGCCCAAGATTTTTAGCTAAATACCCTTGAGTTTCAGTAGGTAGAACCGACCTATCGCCACTATATGCTTCTGCTACATCAGGCCCAGCATTGTAAGCAATCAAAATTTTTGCCGGATCTCCATCAAAGCGAGTTTGCATCGCATCAAAGTATGCACGACCAAACTTGCGATTAAGATCTTCGTTAGCAAGAAGCTCTTTCGCCACCTCCTCTGTTTCTGCTCCTACGGGTATGTTCATGTCCCGGGCCATCTCAAAGATTGTTGGGACGTTATTACCCGGCTGCATAGCCGTTTGAGGCATGATTTGTGCAGCGCCCAACGCGCCTTTAGGAGACGTAGTAACACGACCATCTTTTTGGAAATGGGTGTTTTTTGACTCTGTAGTTAAAACACGATTCCACAATTCGTCAGAGTCAAAACCCAAGTCCGTCATTTGCTCAGACATACTATCTTTAATATCTGTGGCAGCATCTCGCATTTGGGTTGGGTTTTGCAGATTAGCAGGAAGCCGAGCAGTAGATGCACTCTGGTCTAAGGGATCATACATTCCTTCTTCAGGCGTGAATTTGCCCCTGCGGAGTTGTTCCTTTACGTTATCAACAGTATCCCCTGCTTTAAGAAGTTGATAGGCATTTACCCATAGCACATTGGTGTCTAACGGATTTTCTGAATCTTGATAAACATTGCTCTGTCCGTAAGACTCCGCAAGCTGTTTAGCCTGTTCAATAAGCTTTCGGTCTTTTTCCTGTTCCGCTAAATAAGCATCTTTATTTGACAGAAAATTACGGACTTGAGAATTAACTTTATTTTGCTCAAGGCGCATCCCGAGTTCATAAGTATCTGCGAACCCTTGTGCAAAACCAGACGCAAAACTTGCCCCATTACTCATCAGCTTGTCCCTCTACGTCCGTTTCATCGGAAGATTGGCCTAGCATTATTTGCTGTTCTTCGGCCCTAGAAGCAGACATCAAACCTCCCATTTCTTCAGGGGCCTCCTGTTCTTCTTCTGCTGGCGTTTCCAACTCTTCTTCTATTGCCGCCGAAATACGACTCTGTTCTTTAAAAAATTCTGCTGTCGGCTCAAGGTTAGGCTCATCGATGCCAAGGTCATAAGCAACCCCATAGCCCTTCGCCATAATCTCAATCAATCGGGCTGTCGGACCAGCAAGGAGTAACGCAAAATCTGGCGTCCATTTGCCGTTGCCAATCCCCAAAGTCAAAACCATATCCACAACCGTAGTAATAGGCACCCCGGTTTC
>NZIM01000082.1 GCA_002691585.1 Legionellales bacterium | reverse complement strand
TTTTAGATCATTATTTGAATGGTGCAATCGACCAAGATACATTTCGATCCCATTTTCATTCAAGTAAATACTCTAGTCCCTTTGGAGGTCATAGTCAATTTGCAGAGATTGATGTTAACCTTGCAAGACTTAACGATATTGAGGCATTACCGGATTACTACACACTTCAGTTGAATTTATTTGAAAATATTCACGACGATTCAAATGTTCATGCACAGCATTTGCTAGAAGAATGTATAAAAGCGGTCATGAGTAATGATAATTCATTGGGTATGGGCCCTAATTGGGGTTCAACTGTTCTTATTCCATTTCGCAAAATCATGGAGTCTGATCGAGTACTGGAAAAAATGGATGAAATATTCAGAAGTAATGGATTAGTGCGTGATGGAGTCATGCACTCATTGGATGCCGATCAATTAACGATAGCGTTTAATAGAATAAATAAAATTGTGACTCAGGTTATAAACCTTGAGTCAGACATGGAAGAAAAACCATTTACTCGCTTTATTAAGGATAGAATTCATAAATATATCTGGTTACTTAAACCAGTGGATATTTTCAAAAATCACGATATCAGAGATCAATTGATCAAGATGTACAAGAGTGATGACACGAAGGTAAAAAGACCACTTCAAGCGTATTTAAATGCAGATAATGCAGTAAAATATCATCGGGAAATTTTTCCTGAAGAATGTAATCCACTTGTAGATGTTTTATTGGTAAAAAGTGGACTCAATTTAGACTCCCCATTGATTAATTGTTTTTTTGAAGGGCGTATAAAAGATTATTTAGCAGTATATAGTGACTTTGCAAATACACCGATTTCATTTTTTGGTAAGAAGCAGTGCGATGATTCGGATAAGCGGCAATTAGATCATGAACTATTTGATCATATAAGAGGTTTCCTTCATGGAAACTAGAGCTTGATGGGTGGATGGTACCTTAGTTCCTTTACTTTGGAAAGAAGATAAACAATACTCTCGTCTTTAAAAGCGTCATACAAACGATATGATAATTTAAAAAGGGGGGTTGGTTCAGCAAGCATAGAATGAATTTCTTTCTTTGTATAATTTCCACCAATGGTAAATGCATGAACGTTTTTTCCGATACTAGCATCTAGGTGTTTCCATGTGGTATGCATTGTTTGGTTTTCTAAGATCATTTGATCAAAAAGTTGATGATGCCAAAAATATTCAGCAGGGTTGTTTGGGTCCACCTTTTTTTGAAGATTACGAACGCATTGAATTGAGCGCTCTAGCCACTCGTTCATTATTGGGTGATTTTTCTTTGCTGCGATAAACCAATTGGAAATAGCATACTCTTTGGGTCTAACAAATGGAAAACAAAAAAATGAGTCGCTTAGATGATTTGGTAACCATTCATCTAGAGGAAGACAACAAAGAGTTGTTGAATCTGCCCAAACACCACCATGTAACGACAATAGTTTTGTACGAATTAAATTGGATTGACATGCCTTTAATAAATAGGGGTTCACTTCAATTTCATGCATGATGTCATCATCCACCGACATGTAATCATTTAAATTATCTTTTGATAATTTGATGATATTCCAAGTAGGGTTCAATTTTTCCCAAGATGCAAGACATTGTTTAGTAATCTCAGGTGCATCGTCCCACCCTTGAAGCCACAAGATAAATATGTTTCGATTTAAATCCATCACGTATTTTAGTATAGGCATTAATTGAGTTTTTTTTAAAACATTAATTAAAAGGAGCCTAAGCGGCTTATTTTTTCTGGCTAAGAGTGCATTTAATTGTTAAAATGACCTAATTATTTGAGGTGATTATGAAAGATGTTTCTGTCGGAAAAAATGCGCCAGATGTCGTAAATGTGGTTATTGAAATTCCAGCCAATAGTGCGCCGGTAAAATACGAAGTTTGTAAAGATTCTGGATTACTTGAAGTGGATCGTTTTTTGACAACGGCCATGCATTATCCATGTGACTATGGATATGTGCCAAATACATTATGTGATGATGGTGATCCCATTGATGTATGTGTATTGGCTCCTTTTTCAATCATATCTGGAGCGGTATGTGCGTGTCGTCCTCTGGGAGTGTTAACCATGGAAGACGAGAAAGGTGGAGATGATAAGTTATTAGCAGTTCCAGATACAAAGATTGCACCAGAATATGCTCATTTTAAGACGTTAGACGATGTACCACAAATCCTATTGGATCGGATTGGTCACTTCTTTGCGCATTACAAGGATTTAGAGAAAAACAAATGGGCAAAAGTAAAAGAGTGGCATGGTCAAGATCAGGCCAAATCGATCATTCTTGCTAGTATTGATGCATACAAACAAAAATCATGACCATTGGATGGGCTTGGCATTAGATCAAGCACAGCATGCAAAACAAAGTAATGAAGTGCCGGTTGGTGCCGTAGTTGTATTAAATGATGAGCTTATTGCAACGGGCTTCAATCAACCGATTTCTACCCATGATCCTACTGCGCATGCTGAGATTGTGGCATTGAGAGCGGCTGGTTTACGCTTAAGTAATTATAGACTCCCATGTGCTACAATGTATGTCACATTAGAGCCATGTATGATGTGCTATTGGGCTATGATTCATGCACGTATTGAGTGTTGTGTATTTGGCGCATCAGACCGCAAAGTGGGTGTGTTTAGTAACCAGCTCACGAATCAAGTTCCAAAAAATCACACGCTTGAACATGAAAGTGGTGTTTTAAGAGAGCAATGTCAAAGCGTTTTGACAGATTTTTTTCGTTCAAAAAGACAATAAAAAAGCCCTTGAAACAAGGGCTATCTATTCACGACAACGGGTCTGCGCTGTAAAATATAATCACAATTTAACATGAGCCGTTTAGATGTACAATAATTTTTTCAATGATATATTGAAGACTATGAATTTCCTTGATTTTTTTTCAATTCTCGATCTTGTGCTCTCTTCCAATCACGATCTTTAATTGAGGCGCGTTTGTCGTGTAATTTTTTCCCTCGGCCAAGTGCTAAATTCATTTTTACGCGATTATTCTTCCAGTAAAGTGAGCAGGGAATAAGAGTGAACCCTTTTTGTTGAACTAATCCAATGAGTTTATTGAGTTCGCGCTGATGAAGTAATAACTTTCTACGTCTTTTGGGATCAGCTTTGATATGAGTACATGTGGTTGACGGAACGCTAAAGTGGGCATTGACCAAGTATGCTTCTCCGGATTTAATAGTTACGTGGCCCTCTTGAAGCTGTATGGTTCGATTTCTTGCAGATTTCACTTCCCATCCAAGTAAAATAAGGCCTGCCTCGAAAGATTCTTCGATAATGTAATCATGTTTTGCTTTACGATTTAATGTAATCGTCTTATCATAGTCTTTAGTCATCACGTAATTATTGAACAACTTTTATGGAACCGTCAACTAAATGGTAAAAATATATAAAACAGCCCGTGTGGAATACACCTGCGAGCAAATGTTTAATTTAGTGGCTGATGTGAACCATTATCGTGAATTTGTTTTATATTGTTCGGATAGTCGTGTGATGAGTGAAACGGATAAGATGGTTCGGGCATATTTAGAATTTAGTTTAGGGGGCTTTAAACAAAAATTTTCAACTGTAAATCAGCTATACCCTCATGAAAAGATTACGATGAAATTAGAGGAAGGACCATTTAAATATTTAGACGGTCTATGGACCTTTGAGGCCGTTGGTGATTCATCATGTAACGTTTCTTTACACATCCAATATGAAATCTCATCATCCATTGTAAATATGATCCTTGGCCCCATTTTTTCGCAAACAGCGCACCAGTTGGTATTTACTTTTACGGATAGGGCAAAGAAAGTATATGGTTGAATTTTGTGAAGTAGTATTTTTTGAAGACCCTAACCGGTATCATTGGGCTTCTATCAAGCTCAGTCATGTTGCAACAATTCATGATGCCATTGAAGCAATGGATTGGAACGTACCATCAAACTTGGAGGTGGGTATTCACTCTGTCAAAAAATCAAAGGATACCCTATTAAAGCACCTTGATCGGATAGAAGTGTATCAGCCACTACAATGTTCCCCTAACGACATTCGCAAACGTCGGCAGGAAAAGAAAAAACATTAGTTAGTAGAGGTGAAGGGTTCAACCTTTGCGAGCCTACCTTGGTCGAAAACAAGTCTTAAACCATCCACATCATGATGGGTTCGGCTAATAGGATGTTCTTCAATATAGTACCATTGGTTTTTATGGAAGAAGTTCCGATAGTCTGGCTCCCCCATTAAGCTTAATACCTTTGGCATATCCATTCCTATTTTTAATTCATGTGCGGCTTCTTGATTATAAGGTCGGCCTTGTTGGACAGGAGTTTCGTACATCCAGCTGCTGCAACCTGATATACATAAAATTAATATTATGAAGTAGTACATAATGCAAATACTACTCAAATTTTCTTCACGAAACAAGACATTCAACACTTGATCTTCAAGAAACATGTGATTAGTTTAAAGAAGGGAGAGTGCACTCGATGACTTTTAAAAACGCAATTATCTATTCACTGCATACAGAAGCAAAGGATACCATTACCCAAATCATTACGATTTTGGAAGCCAATCAGATTCAATATCATATCGAATCAAAAACAGCAGCGCGTCTAGCCATGAATGATCACCCAATCATGAATATGAGTCAATTAGACTCTGGCATCGACATTGCTGTGGTAGTGGGTGGTGATGGGTCGATGCTTTCGGCTGCTACCATGTTTTCAATAAAGGATATCCCACTCATTGGTATCAACCGTGGGCGTTTAGGATTTTTGGTCACATTAGATCCGAGTAAAGAAAAAGAATTGATGGATATTTTTAAGGGTGAATACATTAAAGAGTCTCGTATGTTATTGGAGGTTACTGCAAAAGATCAAACGCACTTTGCTTTTAATGATTGTATTGTCACCCGACGTGAAACTGGACGATTGGTTGAGATCGAACTGTATCTAGATAAGAAATATATGTGCTCATATCGTGCAGATGGTTTTTTAATCTCTACTCCAACAGGTTCAACTGCTCATGCAATGAGTGCAGGGGGGCCAATCATTTATCCAACAATGGATGCGATATTGTTACTGCCAATTTGTCCTCACAAATTGAGTTCCAGACCAATTATCATTCCACAAAATGGCATGCTTTCAATTAAAGTGTGTGATTCAAACAGGGTTTTACCAATCATTGGCTGTGATGGGCAAGATAAAGATGTACTATCTCCTGGAGACATGGTACATATTAAAGCGAGCACCCATAAAGTCCATCTAATGCATGGAAAAACGTATGACTATTATCAAAACTTAAGAAATAAATTAAGCTGGGAGGAACCGTTTTATCAATGTTGAAATCCATTACAATTAAAAACTTCATAATTATTAACGAATTAACAGTCCATTTTGAATCAGGTTTTACAATTTTAACGGGACCATCAGGTTCTGGAAAATCACTTGTTTTTAAAGCCATGGCATTTTGCTTTGGAAAAAAGGTCGATCGAGGTATCCTTAAGGACCCTTCCCTACCTTGTGAAGTGGAGCTAACGATGGATTTAAGTCAATTAAGCACTGATTATCCACACAAACTCGTTATTAAAAGAACACTCTTACCTAACGGAAAATCAAGATACCTTTTAAATGAAGATAGTATCAAGGTGACCGAACTTCAAAAAATATATCAGGCATTATTTAATTATAGTGAGCAGCATCAGCACTATACGCTTTTAGATCAAACAACGCATTTAGATTATTTAGATGAATTTGCTGAGACAGATTGTGAATCACTTGAAACAGCATTTAATGATTTTAAAGAAAAACGTCGACAATTTGACCAGTTTGAGAGAGCAAGGTTACAGTTTGATGAACCAACAGTTGCGCATTACGTCGATGAATTAAATGCCTTTTTTGAAGAGGGATCGGACTATGAGTTGTTGCAGGATCACATATTACAGTTAAAAGACATTGCCCATTTAAAAAGCAGTGCTGAACAATTACAAGCATCAATTAATCTCGGTAAAGCACAAGGGTTGATACATGAGCTATTGGATGCAGAGATTCCAGAGGCATTATCATCTAGTTTAATTCAATTTCAAGATGCGCAAAAAGAGGCGTTAGATGCAATTCATCAGTTTTTAGACGAGGATCGAACATTAAAGCTTTCGGAGTTGACCAAACGAATGAATCATTGGCATGATTTAGCTAGAAAACATCAAGTTCATCCTATGGATTTAAGTGATACTTTTCAACAGCTACAAGAAAGCTTAAGCCTTTTTCAGTCAACAGACATGGACGCTTTACGGCATACACTTAAAGATGCTGAAACGACGTATCAACAGATAGCGACCTCTATCTCAAATAAAAGACATGATCAAGCTGAGGTATTATCTCAGCATATGACTCAGTGGATGCAACGACTTGGTATTAAAAATGGTATCTTCAAAGTAGAAGTATTACCTGCAATTCCATCAGCGATGGGAATTGATCAAGTAGCTTTTAAAGTTGCCACAAATATAGGCCAAGAGCCACTACCACTTAGTGGTGTAGTATCTGGTGGAGAGCTTTCTCGAATAGGTCTAGCAATCGAAGAAGTATGTCAAAGTCAATTGGTTGCGGTCCAGTTGCTGGATGAGGTTGACGTTGGTATTAGCGGTGCTGTTGCAGAACAAGTGGCTACGTTACTATACAAACGTTCACAGAAAACACAAATATTGTGTATCACCCATTTACCTCAAATGGCAATGCTTGCAGATCAACATGGATACATTGAAAAGGCAACAGTAGATAAGACATTGAAATTCACTTTTAAATACCTTGGAACTGAAGAGCGAGAGAAGGCATTAGCCGAATTGCTTTCAGGTGAAACGATTGATGAGCGAGGTCTTGATCATGCACGGGCGATGTTATCTCAAGGTCAGCAAATAAAAATGAACTCTGAAATTACGGCTGAGGCTTGAGTGATTCTTTTAATACACACTGACTCAGTACTAAACCAATTATTGAAACAATTGGTATCACTATAAACGCATACTGAAAATTTGGTTTAGATAGAATGATTTCAAGTTGACCTTGATGTTTTGCCGAATAATCTAATAAAAAGCTTACAATGGGTTGTAAAAAAATTCCTCCAGAGATAACAGCCATATTATTAAAGCCAATAGCGGTACCTAAAATATTTTTATCATTAATGTCGCTTATGATACCAAAAGTAATGCATTGGCCTGCACATGCTCCACCAAACACCAATAAACTTAATGCGATGATGATGTAATTAGAAATGGGTAAATATATGAGAAACACGGTAGCGAGTAAGCAAGAGACATATGAGATAAGTAATCCTTTTTTTCGAGAATAAATATGATTTGAAAGCCAACCCATAAACGGTCCACCAATTGCTACACCCAGCCATACCCATGTCATCATCAAAGCAGATTGTTGTAAGTTGAGTTGGAAGCTTGTTGTTAAAAAGGATCGTCCCCAAAGCTCTGCAAGAATGGTCATAGGGGCCCAACAACAAAAACCAAGTATGGCCACGATCCAGTTTTGAGGATTGCTAAATACCATCTTCAGTGCCTCAATGGTTTTTGTTCTTTCAAGGTGATTTGATGGATGGTCTTTGGGTCGATCTTGAACGATCAACCACATCAATGCACCAAAAACAATACCAAAAAAACCAATTAACTCGCAGGCATTACGCCAACCAAAATTCTCTGTCATAACAGCAATTGGTTCGTTACCAATCATAGCGCCAAGAGCACCTAATGTTTGAATAAAGCCTCCAATCATTGCGAATCGTTTTGCAGGAAACCAATATTTTGCTATGAGTAAAGGACAACAATACGCAAAAGAGGCTCCAAAGCCTAAAAGTAATCTAGAATATCCTGCAGAGTAAAAATGATTAGCATCTGAAAAGATCAGAGTAGAAACCGCACATGCCAGCATTGCAATGGTGAGGATTTTTCTAGGCCCATATTGATCACTTAGTAAACCAGCAGGAATTTGCATGAATGTATAACTTAGATAAAACAATGATGATAAGATTCCAAGTGATGGAATGGTGAGATTAAGATCAACTAATAAAAAGTCACTTACAACAGAAATAATGACCCGAAGTATAAATTCATAAACATAAAGTAAGGAAGCTACAAAGAGGATGATTACGGGCTTGAGAGTACTCAAGAAACGTCAATCCTTTGACAGTTTGTTTCATCAACAAACCACAATGTATTGAAAAAGCCTATCAAACAACAGAACGGTAAAATCCACATGGCATGCTGATATTCAAAAATACCATACATTCGGACACCATTGAGCAAGCTGCCTTGCCAAAAAAAGTCTAAAAGAAAACCAAATAGAGGTTGTAATATAACGCCCCCAAAGATTACGGCCATATTATTAAATGCAATGGCAGTGCCTGCAACCGTTTGGCTATTTTGTTCTCGAATTAAACCAAATGTGATGGGCTGAATCCCTGCAGAAGTTCCTAGTAAAAACATAGTAATGTCGAGAGTCCACAATGATGCTTTTTCAGGTAGTATTAGTAAGAGTGTTGCTAGTAATCCGATTGAAAAGCAAATCAATATTGGTGTTTTTCTACTTTGGATATTATCTGACCACCATCCAACAATGGGACTCATGATTGCAATGCCAACCCACACCCACAGTAGCTGCACTGCTGCTAAATCGATGCTTAGCCCTAAATCATGATGAATGTATTGAATGCCCCATAGTTCTGCAAAGACAGCGATTGGGCCCCAACAACAAAAGCCTGTTAAAGCAATGTGCCAATTTTGTCGTTTTGTAATGATCTTTTTTAAACGTTGCCATTCAGTTGTATTATTATGATCATCAGACATACATGCATTAGGTTCTATAAATATCTCGTCAGAATCGGGTTTATTTTGTAAGAACAAATATATGATTAAGCCAATGAATACGCCAACGTAACCTGAATAGATTAACGTAGAACGCCATCCAAATTCAGAGACCAATGTTGCTAAAGGATGTCCGCCAAATATCGCTCCTAAACACCCCATTGTTTGAATGACTCCAGTGACCAGTGCAAAATATTTTGAAGGGAACCAGTGAGTTGTTAGCACCAAGGGGCATATAAAAGCAAATGCAGATGCTGCACCACATGCCATTCTGCTAAATCCAATCATAAAGCTACTTTGGGTCATTCCAAATAAGAACGTAGCAATCCCACATAAAGTGATACCAATCACTAATAAGACTTTAGGTCCATATCGATCACATAAAAGGCCTGAGGGAATTTGCATGAAAGTGTATGCATAATAAAACCCTGATGATAAAACACCAAGCAATGAGGCGCTAATTGAAAACTCATGCATGAGTTCTACAGAGATTACACTGGGAATGACCCTGATGAAAAATTCGTAAATATAGAATGTGGTGCCCAAAGCAACCATGAATATGCCTGCTAATTGTAACGGTATTTCATTGGTTTTTGGAGTGGACTGGGAATGCATGGTTAGGTTTTGTTTTCATCACGAATTAATTTGAAAAGCCGACTACAGTACGGGCATTTATATTCATCTACTTGATGAAGAGGAATATAGACACGCGGGTGCTTGTTCCAAACTTCATCATTTGGAAGCGGGCACGAGATGGGTAATTCGTCAGATGAAACGTATACTATGTCTTGTGTCTTATTGCCAGATTCAGCATTTGCTGAGGCTTTTGAATTACTTACGTTACTCATAAATCAAATTTATAATAACTGAAAGTCTTCTTTAGGTCAATAAATCTTCCTTGGGTGTGATTTTAGACCAGTTGAATTGTCTTAGTGCTTCAATGAAATGAGCTACTTTTTCTGGCTGAATCGTTGGTGTAAGCCCGTGTCCTAGGCTTGGAATATAGCGTTTTGAATGATGTAATTTATTAAGCTGTTGGTGCACTGTCTCTGTGATTTTCTTGTCGGATGCAAAAAGGATGGATGGATCAAAATTTCCTTGTAAACAAATATTTTCTGCTAGGGTTTTGTGATACATCTGTTCAAGTGGACAGCTCCAATCAACGCATACACCGAATGGTTGACTTTGGATGATACGATCAATGAATGGTAAACAGTTTTTAGTAAACACAAATAATGGTATTGGATGCACAGCATCAATGATTTGTTGGATATAAGGTAGAGACCAATGATAATAATCATTCGGAGAAAGCATGCCACCCCATGTGTCGAATAAAACGACCATATCAGCACCAGCTAAAGCTTGTTTTTTTATAAATTCAATGAGCTCATTGGTAAGAAATGTGAGTAAATTACTAATGAGCTTTGGATCAGAGTTCATAATTTTTTTTATGATATGTAGGTCTTTTGTTTTTTTACCTTCAACCATGTATGTCGCTAATGTCCATGGACTGCCACAAAAACCAACTAAGCCATGTTGAGGTTTGGCTGCACCAATTGACTGAAGTGTGTCGTAGACACAATGAAGTTTAAAGTTTGCAGGGCTTAATCGCTTTAAATCTCTCTCTTCTCGGATGGGATCAGTAATGACAGGCCCAATTCCTGATTGAAATGTTACGTCGATACCAACGCTTTCAACCAGAGTCAATATATCTGCAAATACAATTGCAGCATCTAAATCAAATCGGTTTAATGGTTGTAAAGCAATTTCAGTCGCAATTTTAGGATCGTTGTATAAATCCTGAAACTTATCCATTTTTGCACGAATGGTTCTATATTCAGGTAAATATCGACCAGCCTGACGCATTAACCATATTGGGGGTTTATCGACGGGTTTTCCATTGAGTGTATTTAGTAGTCTTTCTTTTCCAATCATATTACATCTGGTAGCATGTGATAAACGTTCATAATACTTAGAACGGCAAACAAACAACCAAATACAAAGATAATATATACAGAGGGAGTTCCTCCTGGTAATTTGTATTCAGTTGTTTGATTTTTCTTTCTGCATTTCAATACAACCAGTGAAGGAATAATGGCGTATAAAATAGCAATGAACAATGCTGCGAAATTAATGGCGTATGTGAAAGCACTTTTAAATACAATGGTGAAAAACAAAGGAGGTAAACTGGATAAGAGAATCAGTTTGATACGATCTGAGAATTTTTCAGCTTGCATATTAAGGCCATCTGCAAGGAAATCATTTAGGCTCAAAAGCACACCAAGAAATGAGGTGGTAATAGCAGAGAAGAAGAATAGCTGTGTGATGATTTCTATAATTTGGAACGTTCTTTTTGATTCAAGAATATGAAAAAAATATGAAATGGGTTCCTTACTTTGAGCAATTGTAGTAATTGAAAGAGGGCCCTCTGGTTCCACAATACCCAACACAATTGTTTGCCAAATTAAATAGAGTATTAAGGGAAGAAGACTTCCGTAAAATAATACGCCCCGTAAATCGGGAATGTCTTTTATGTAACTTTTTAAACTGGGAAGAATAAGATGGGATGTAAAGGCTGCAGTAATGATTGGTATGGAATGTGGAATATACAACAGTTGGCTGGGTGTTGAGAGGGAGTTGATGCTTACAAATGAGGATAAACTCCATGATACGATGAAAAAAGTCACCAATAGACCAACCATGAATATGCGGTTCACGTGATCAATAAACGCTGTTCCCATAAGAACGACACATGCAAAGATAATCGTGAAAATCAAAATACCAATCAATTTATTAATGTGGATGTAATGATTTTGGTTGACTAGGAAACTAATTAAGTCACCTCCAGCATTCATATAGGATGCGATAATTGAATACAATAAGAGCATGAATGATATCCAACAAATAATTGACCACTGATGCGGTAAGTGTTCACGGGACATTCCAATGATGTTAACGTTTTCGTTTTTACAGTAAAGGGTTGCTTCTAATAAAAGGAAAAGATTGGCTAACATTATCCCAAAGCATAACAGCATGACCACGATTGTTGGTAGGTAACCGCAGACTCCTGAAACGAAGGGCATCCCAAGCATACCTGCTCCAATGGCTGTACCCGCAAGTAATAATGCAGCACCGATTCTTTGATTAATAGTTGTACTCAATTAGTTACACCAAATACCTCAATATGCCTTAAAAATCAAAATCATTCAAGGTTCAAACTGTTTTTTAGAACGCTATCCATTGAAATTTACATTTAGATGCTTATGGCTTTGAATTTATGAACTATATTTTATCTATGTTGTCTTATATTTTAAAACGAATTGTATTAATGATTCCTACTTTACTAGGCATTATTACTTTAAATTTTTTCATTATACAGTTTGTACCTGGTGGGCCAGTTGATCAAATGGTCGCAAAGCTTCAAAATTTAAATCAAAATGAAACCATATCAGGCCCTCAATCCGATACAATCTTGCAAGGTTCATCCAAAAACACCTCAAACTACACTATTCCTGACGAGGTTCTAGATGAGATAAAAAAAATGTATGGTTTTGATAAGCCATGGTATCAGCGATATGCGCAACTGGTTTTCCAATACATGCAGTTTGATTTAGGGGAGAGCTTTTATCGGCATATCAAGGTAGTTGATTTAATCATTGAGAAAATGCCTGTTTCTGCTTCTTTGGGGATTTGGACCACACTGATTATGTATTTGGTCGCTATCCCATTAGGCATTAAAAAAGCAGTGCGTAGGGGGGCTCGTTTTGATGTATGGTCCTCTACGGTTCTAATTGTATGTAATGCCATTCCCACTTTTTTAGTGGCTATGTTTCTAATGATTTTATTTTGCGGTGGCGATTTTTTTGCGTGGTTTCCAATGAGAGGTTTGACATCTGATCATTTTGATTCAATGAGTATGATCGGAAAAATCATGGACTACATATGGCATTTAGTATTACCAATATCATCTTTGGTCATCGGTAGTTTTGCTGGGATTACTTTTTTAACTCAAAATGCATTCTTAGAAGAGATTCATCAGCAATATGTGTTAACCGCAAAATCAAAAGGTTTAACAGAGGCTGTTATTTTGTATCACCATATTTTTAGAAATGCGATGTTAGTCATTATTGCAATGTTTCCAGCAGCTTTTATTTTTATGTTTTTTAGTGGCGCTTTACTGATAGAAATTATTTTTTCATTGGATGGAATTGGACTCATGGGTTACCAATCGATTATTCAGCGTGATTATCCAGTTGTACTGGGTTCATTATATGTTTTTTCATTATTGGCGTTATTTGCACGCCTACTTGGCGACATTGCCTATGCATTTGTTGATAAACGGATTAATTTCGAGGGTCAGCGGTAATGTTGATCACTCGGTGGGAACGTTTTAAAAGTCATAAAAGAGCCAAATGGTCTCTTTATATATTATTTTTTCTTACAATGATAAGTTTAGGTGCTGAATTTATTGCAAATGATTGTCCATTGATTGTTAAAAAAGAAGGCCATTATTTTTTTCCAGTACTTTTTCAATATGCAGAAACGGATTTTGGTGGAGAGTTTAAAACCCCTGCAAATTATCGTTCCAGTTATTTTAAAAAACTCATTTATGATAATGATGGTTGGATGGTATGGCCTTTAATACGATTTAGTTACGATACACATGATTTTAAGTTAAACCAACCAGCACCTTCCCCACCTTCTTTAACACATCCATTAGGGACAGACGATCGAGCAAGGGATATATTGGCTAACTTAATATATGGCTATCGTATTTCTCTTGGATTTGGTTTGGGGTTAACGTTTGTATGTGCCTTGATGGGGCTATACATTGGTGCATTACAGGGTTTTTATGGTGGTAAAATTGACTTATATGGTCAGCGGTTCATTGAGATATGGACGGGTTTGCCGTCCTTATATGTTCTTATCATATTATCAAGCTTATTCCAGCCAGGTTTTTGGATGTTGTTTTTTGTGATGTTTTTATTTGGTTGGCCAAGTTTGGTGGGTATTGTGCGAGCCACATTTTTAAAAGGTCGTTGCTTAGAATATGTCGTGAGTGCAAAAATGATGGGTGTATCAGATCACGCCATAATGTTTAGACATATTTTCCCTAACGCAATGATTGTTTCACTAACCCTGATTCCCTTTATGATAACCGAGAATATTGCAGCGCTTACAGCATTGGACTTTTTAGGTTTTGGCCTTCCACCTGGATCAGCCTCTTTAGGGTCACTTCTTGCACAAAGTAAGAGTAATTTATACGCACCATGGATTGGACTGAGTGTATTTGTCACACTTTCATTGTTAATGTCTCTTTTGGTTTTTGTTGGAGAGGGTGTACGTGATGCATTTGACCCAAGGTTGAATGAATCATGCTAGTTGTAAAAGACTTAATAGTAAAAAATAAAAACACAAATAATACCTTTGTGGAAAGAGTGGACTTTAAGTTGGATCAGGGTGAGACACTGGGTTTGGTAGGTGAAAGTGGATCTGGAAAAACATTATCGATGTTGTCATTACTGGATCTGTTGCCTCACAATTTAGTGGCTGATGCAGAAACCTTAACATGGATGGGCACAGATCTTTTAACTCTCAAAGATAAGCAATTACGCTCTTATCGAGGAGGACGTATTGGGTTTGTATTCCAGGAGCCTATGACGGCGTTGAACCCTCTTCATCCTGTAGGTGATCAAATTGCGGAGATGATTTTATCACATCAATACGTACGCCGCGTCCAATCCGATGTTCAAGAGTTATTAGAGCTTGTGGAGTTAAATCATGAAAAGGGACTATATCATCGGTTACCGCATGAATTAAGTGGAGGGCAAAGGCAACGTGTTTTGGTTGCAATGGCCATTGCAAATCGACCAGAGCTTTTGATTGCAGATGAGCCAACCACTGCATTGGATCAGTCTGTTAAGCATCAAATATTGGATTTATTAAATCGATTGAAACATGAATTTGGAATGAGTATGATTCTGGTCACACATGATATTTCAAGTTTGAGGCCATATGCTGATTCGATTGTTGTAATGAAGAAAGGCAAAGTTGTTGAGTCAGGCCGGTTTAAAGCGGTAATCAATTCACCAAAAGATTCTTACACTTGTTCGTTGATTGCGCCAAGACAATGTCAACCAGTTGTGATTAACGATCATCGCACAATATTGGAAGTTAATGGATTATCCTCTGGATACACTACAAAAGACATTTTGGGCTTCAATCATCGTGAAGTTAATATTCTATGCGACGTATCTTTTCAATTACAACATCAAGAATGTTTAGGTGTTGTTGGTCCAAGTGGCACGGGTAAGACGACCTTGGCAAAAGCCCTTTTAAGACTGTGTGATGCAACAGGTAGTGTGCAATATGAAAAACTCGATTGGTTTGGGTTAGATCGAAAAACATTGAAACAACATAGACATTTAATGCAGATGATCTTTCAAGATCCGTATTCTAGTTTATCACCTCGCATGCGAGTTGGAGATATCATTGGTGAGGGATTAAAGGTATTTACAAAATTGAATCAAAAAGAAATTACAAAAAGAGTTGATGAAGCCATTGAATCTGTTCATTTGGATCCAAATATCAAACATCGTTATCCACATGAGTTTTCTGGGGGGCAAAGACAACGAATATCAATTGCACGATCAATTGTTTTGAGACCTAAAATATTGATTCTAGATGAACCAACGGCATCCCTAGACCGGGTTGTTGGAGATAAAGTATTGGATTTACTTATCGAATTACAAATGGAATATGGTATGAGCTACCTTTTAATTAGCCATGACTGGTCTGTGATTGAAGCGATGGCCCACCGTGTGGTCATTCTCGATAAAGGGCAGATAGTTGAGGAAGGAACGCCTCTTCAATTGAGGTTACATTCTGATCATTCAGCAACACAAAAAATGTTAATGGGCTCTTAATGCTTTAAAAAAATTAGGGTTATCCTTTGTTACATGTTAGTTTAATGTGCATGAGGTTATTTTTGATTGTTTTGTTTGGATGTTCATCCATTTTTGCTGCTTGTTCTCCTAGTTATTCACTTTATGGTCAACCAAAATATAAAGAAGGATTTAAGCATTTTGCGTATGTTAATCCAAATGCGCCTAAGAAAGGATCGTTATCTCAACACAGTGTTGGATCTTTTGACTCATTTAACCAGTTTATTCCTTTCGGTATTCCTGCATCTGGTTTAACACTATTATATGATACATTAATGGTGACATCTGAAGATGAGCCCGATTCACTTTATGGATTAGTAGCTCAATGTGTGGAATTGGCAGATGATAAAAAATCAATTAGTTTCACCCTCAATCCAAATGCGCGATTTAATGATGGAGCAGTCATTAATGCCAGTGATGTGGTTTGGACATTCAATCAACTGAATACTAAAGGGGATCCACGATACAAATTGTACTTTAGGGATGTCGATCAAGTAAAAGTAAAAGACGATCATCAGGTGACGTTCTATTTAAAAAGACCATTTAATAGAGACTTGGTTTTCTTCATTGGTACATTACCTGTATTTTCAAAATCATTTTGGCAGTCTCATGACTTTTCTAAAAGTGGTTTAGTAGAGCCAATTGGTAGCGGACCTTATCTGATAAAAGATTATAAGTTGAATGGTTTCATTCGCTACGAGCGCGTTAAGAATTATTGGGCTGAGAACCACCCCACACGAAAAGGAATGTTTAATTTTGATGAGTTAAAGTGGGTCTATTTTAAAGATGATACGGTGGCATTTGAGGGTTTTAAATCCCATTTATATGATTTAAGGATTGAGCATCGATCAAAGTTGTGGGTGACAGGATATAATGGTCCAGCATTAACTTCTGGAGAAATCATTAAAGAAGAAATTAATAATCGTGAACCACAAGGGATGCAAGGTTTTGTTTTCAACCTCAGACGTCCAATGTTTAAAGACCGAGCCGTAAGAAAAGCAATTGCAATGGCATTTGACTTTCATTGGGTTAATGACCAATTACTATATTCTCAATACCAACGAGCAACGAGTTTTTTTAATAACAGTGATTTATCATCAACTCCAATTATTCCGTCTAAAGAGGCTGTCATATATAAAGAGTTACAAAATCCATTACCCTCTCAGTTTTTTGATGAGCCAATGTATGTGGTGGATCCTGAAAATGAGGCTCAAATGAGAGCCCAATTACTAGAGGCTTCAGCCATTTTAGATCAAGCAGGTTGGAAAATTAAAGATGGTATTCGAGTGAACAAACGGACAGGAGAACGTTTAGCATTTGATATCTTGATTATCCAGCCTTCATTTGAAAGAATTATTTTACCTTATCAGGAGCATTTAAAGCGTCTTGGAGTAGAGGTAAGAGTGAGGAAAGTGAGTCCATCCGATTACATACATAGATTGCGAAATTTTGATTACGATATGACCACATATGTCTTTGACACCCATTTTACTCCAGGCAATGAGCTGTATGATTATTGGTCATCTACAAGCGCAAAGATTAGCGGCTCCAGTAACATTGCAGGTTTAGAAAATAAAAGCGTTGATGAGATGGTGAAATTGGCGATCCAATCAAAAAGCCGGGAGGAGTTGCAAGATAGAATAAGAGCCTTAGACCGATACCTTATGTGGGAGCAAATCGTAGTGCCGCAATGGTATCTAGATGTCTACAGGGTTGCGTATTGGAATCATTTTAAACGCCCAAGAGTGAGTCCGGCATATGACCTGGGTTTAATGACATGGTGGCATACATCTTGATTTTACTGCTAGATTACGATAAAATCAAAAGGATAGGTACTATATGATGAGTGACAAAAAAAATAATGAAATTTTAGCTGCCATTGATTTTCTTACTTCAGAAGAAAAAATCTATTCGTCCTCAAAACTAACTTCAAAGTTGATAATATTTCAAGGTAAGGTACAGCATTTTTACACAGACTCATTAGAATATGATTTTCATAATGCCGTTCATGTTTTTTTAAATTTGATTACGATTAATTATTTGAGAAAGCATATTCAGTATTTTGATGACCCTTTAAAGCAATCTATTCTTGATTTTCCCTCGTTAAAATTAAACGAAGTGAAAGATAAAGGGCTATTGCGAAAAAAGCAACATGAATGCATGGTTGCCATTATGAAGCAGATTAAAGCGTATGTTGCAAAAGAAAAATTAATGACACCATTTTTCTTAATAAAAAAGAATTTAGAGGACAAAGTTGATTTCTCAAATCAAGCGCTAAGTGATATGTTTACGGAAGTGTTTGAAGCAACCACAAAGGATGCTGAAAATACATTTATTTTAGAGCTTTCAGTAAACGCCTTATATGCTTATTTAAGAATGCATCATTCATCGCTTCAAGAAAGTGATCTTTTGACGTTTATGAATACTAATCGCGGTCCTCTCGTATTTAATACTAAAGAACCTGAGAATTATGAAACATTTCTAGCTAAAATCAATCAATATTTGAATGACTTGAAATCAAGCAATGTAATGTCGACGGTGGATGGTGAGAACAATGATGAAATTGGCATTGAGATGGTAGATATCAGTCACTTAAACAAGTCAAAAAGCCAATGGCAGAAAAACAAGGAAATGGACTATGAAGTTAAACTAGACTCCAAGGATTTTGCACGACCATACTTTATTATAAGTATGTTGTTGTGGTTTGTTAGTTGGATAATTGCACAGATTCACGCCTTAGTGGAGGCGCTTTTCGCCTCAAATACACATTCAAGAAACTCAATAGTAAGCAATTTAGCATCCCGGTGTAGGATATAAGCCCATAGTATTGAGTTGCAAAAACCTAAAAAATGAATTATTATTATAAGAGATAGGAATATTTATGCCAGAATCTAATTCACTTGACAAACAAAGAGCTTTTCAACAGAGTCTAAACGATTTTGTTGATACCTGTAAAAACAACTTTAATTTAGTACCATCTAAAATTGCGCCAGGTCTTAATAAACAGCTACAAGCAGTAGAAGAAGGAGCTAAAAATACTAGCGATGTTGGCAACGAACGTTCAGGCCCTTCTAATAGTTAATTTTTACTCATATTTCCCGTTATCTTCTCTTGTCCCCTGTGCTAGACAACCCTTCTTTGATGTACTATTCTTGGTAACATGAGTGGGCCAAGCGAAAAAGAACTTCAACAAATTAAGGAAAATGAACAAGTTTACAAAGATCTTTTAAAATTAAAAGATCGAAAGGGCTGGGAAATGTCCAATGTAATGAAAGTTTATTATAAGCGCTACCTTAATGTTTTAAACGCAAGCCGAGAATTATACGAAGCAGGCCAAGAATACATTGAGCAAAAAACTGATATACGAGCAATGGTGACGCGCCCAGGGTACACTAAATTGTTCGTTGTATTATACCAGGTCGAGGGAGATAATATGCTTCGCTGGGAAATAGTTCTAAAGTCAATTTCAACTGTCAGCAGTGGCCGCCCGATCTTTCAGGATGAATCAGCAGCTAGACAAGCGACAACAAGTACCGCAAATCCTAAAACGGGTTATGTTGCCATTTGGGTGGATGATTTAACCATTATTCAGCAACCTGAGAATTCATCTTTAAAAGACATGCACGGCAACAAAATCATTACAATTAAAAATAATGCATTGAATTCAAAAAACATCATCTATTTTGTACACGGGATGAATGTAACGTATGATTATATAAATAATAAATTAATTCAAAGAAAATAAATTAATTCTTTTATATATAATTTCCCATGATATAATGGCCGAGAGGTATTGTATGAGGGGACAACAGCAACAACAGCCAAATTCAGGGTTGGATATTGTTTATATCGCGGCATTTTTTATGCTCTCCGGTTTAGGCCTGTGGTATTTTTATGGCAATATCATCTCACGTTATGTTCTGTATATACGTTATTATGAAGCCCTAATGATCATAGCGGTCTTAACTCCCATAGATAATTTTTTATCAGCACTTAACCTTCCTGACTTCGAGCTTGACACGATTAACACAGCCGTCCAAGAAATTCTAGCAGCGGACCCGAGCGCGGTTGATTTTCAACTTTTAAATACCATTTCTAATGAGGTAGGACAATATTTAATCTTTCCATCCATTGTCGTTGGCGTCTTAGCAGGGATGCACCTTCTATTCTTTAAAGCAGGCGTCAATTTTCGTGAAAAATATAACATGCAATCATTGCGACAGAAAGAAAGTACAAACTGGCCTGAAATCATGCCTGTATTGAGAACGGATCTTATCAAGTCAAAAATTGACGATCCTCCTTGGGCAATGTCACTACAGCCTTTAAGTTTTGCTAAAAAATTTGATTTATTGAAAAGGGTTGTCATTGATCATAAGCCCCGAGTCGAACTGATCAAAGAGAAGGCGTACGGAGTATTTGCAAATCAGCTGGGTAGACGGTGGAGTAATTTACAGAATTTAAAGCCACATGAGCTTGCATTGTTTGCCGTTTGTATCGCTAGGATTGGAGGTGATGCAGATGGAGCAAGAAACTACTTGCAACAAATGTCCTCAAGCTCAATGAGTGGTAAGCCAAATTTTACAGGTGCGTATCAGCTTATGAAAAAGCATGTTTCTCATAAAGCAGTAAGCAAGGCGATTTCTCCTCATGCGTATGTCTTAACTGCTTTGGCATCTTTAATTCAGGTTGCACGATTGAGTGGAGTGCTCGCAACGGCTGAATTTTTATGGTTAAAGACCGTTGATCGACGTATGTGGTATATGCTTTCGAGTGTTGGTCGTCAAACTCCTTTCCCTGAGGTGTCAGGTACATTCGCACATTGGGTAGTAGAGAAAAGGTTGAGACGACCTTTAAAAGCTCCAATGGTGATGCAAGCTGTGGAAGCTTTAGATGTGGCCATTTCTGATATTCTTTACAACCCGGATGATGAGTAATGTATCAGCAAAGAGGTTTAAGTTCGAATCAAGAGCAACAATCAGCACAGTTAGTAAGAGATGTTAGACCGCTAGGTCAGCGGATTAAAGAATTTTTAATTAAACCAATTAACGCAGCAATATGTTTTGGAACGATGGTTGCCGTTTCATTTACAGTCCCAGCGTTGAGTGATTTGATGATACTGATGATTCTTATCTTGTATTTATTTGCAATAAGCCAGGTCTACACATTGCCATTTAGATTGCCAAAGCGTTCAAAGACTAAAGATTATAATGATATGAACCCAATGAATAAACCAAATGAGGCAGGTGGAATTTATCACTTTGGGAACGAGAAATCAACGCAAGATGAGCTTTGGTTTAATAACGATGATATGAGAACGCATGTGCTGATCTTTGGTGCTACTGGTTCAGGTAAAACCGAAATGATGTTGGGGTTGGCTTTTAATGCATTGGTCCAGTCCAGTGGATTTATTTATGTGGATGGTAAAGGGGATAATACCATTTATGCAAAAATATTTTCCATGGTGCGATACATGGGGCGAGAGGACGATTTTTTAGTCATTAACTTTATGACAGGTGCAAGAGATATTGTGGGTCCGCAAGAAAAGAGGATTTCCAATACACTTAATCCTTTTTCTACAGGTTCTTCCAGTATGTTATCTAACCTTGTAGTGGGCCTTATGGACTCATCTTCATCAAGTTCAGATGGTGACATGTGGAAGGGTCGAGCCATCGCGTTCATAGAAGCATTGATGAAGGTCATGGTTGCAATGCGGGATGCAGGACATATTCTTCTCGATGCAAATACAATTCGTAACTATTTTTCATTAGAGCGTATTGAGGCGATGGTCGTAGATAAAACCTTCATTAGGGATGGTCAGTATGCTATCGGCATGGATTTCTTACCCGAGCTTGTTATGCAGCCGCTTGAGAATTATTTATTCACATTGCCAGGTTACAACAAAGAAAGGAAAGGTAAGCAAGTTTCACAAGTTTTTGAGCAACATGGTTACATTACCATGCAGTTGACAAGGCAATTTAGCTCATTAGCAGATACTTATGGACATATTTTAAGAACAAAATTAGCAGAGGTCGATTTGAAGGACGTTGTGTTAAATCGTCGTATATTGACAGTGCTGTTGCCCGCTCTTGAGAAATCACCCGATGAGCTTGCAAACTTAGGTAGAATCATAATTTCATCATTAAGGGTGGTTATGTCTTCAGGTCTTGGAGACGCAGTGGAAGGTACATTTGAAGCTTTGATCGAAAGTAAACCAACAAATTCCCCGTCCCCATATTTATGTGTTCTCGATGAATATGGTTACTATGCCGTAAAAGGGTTTGCTGTTGTACCTGCTCAGGCTCGTTCATTAGGGTTTTCAATTGTATTTGCTGGACAAGATTTACCTGCATTCCAAAAAGCATCGAAAGAAGAGGCTGCATCGATTGGTGCAAATACCAATATTAAAATATGTATGAAGTTGGAGGATCCAACGGAGACATGGGAATTTTTCATGAAGAGTGCTGCTGAATCATACGTTACGATGGTTGATAGCTTCTCAGCTAATCCTCAAGGTATCTCAAATGCGTATCAAGATACGCGTTCTGCCAAAACAGAAAAAAGAGCTCGAGTGGATTTGCTTGACTTAAAAGAGCAAACACCGGGTGAGATGCATGTATTTTTTAAATCTAAAATCGTGCGGGCTCGATCCTTTTACCCTAATCCAAAGCCAGTCGAAAGCATGCGTTTAAATCAATTATTGAAAGTTGATTTACCAAAAGATGCTGTTTTGTACGAGTTTGTTAAAGGCATAGAAGATTTTCAGGCGCTCGAAGAAAAAGGTTATCCAATGCCAGAAGTGGTTGATGAAGATATTACAAACTTACAGGAAGGGTTTGAAAAACATAAATTGTGTAAAGATCATATCCAATCTGCAACTAATATCATGCTTGATATGATGTCTGAGGATGACCAAAAGCCAGTTCTTTCTGAGGAAGCGGCTGACACGGATATTAACGAGGTTGAGATAGACTCTGGATTTGGTGTGTTTTCAAGAATCTTTATGCCAGAGTATGTGCGGGCTGTATTTGCATTAGATAACTATGGTAAATACGAGGAGCCTGTCATTTCAAAAATAAAATTGAAAGATGATTTGGAGTTTTGTTGTAGATTAATGGGGCAAGACAAAACAACAGCCACAGAAACAATTGATAACTTGATGAAAAAAATGCAGGCAAGCACACAATATCCAGCGCCTGATTTATCAAAGATTGATCAGCAACAGATTTTGTCTGTCATTGACGATTTAACCAAAAAGATTACCGCAAAGAAAGAGGGGGATAGTTAATCATGAGAAACATCACACTGGGTATCATGATGTATTTATTTGCAGCAACTACATTTGCAAACCCGATGCATTATATCGAGTTCTTTAAAAGCAATGATGTGAAAATTAACATGAATGGTCAGTTAATTTCACTGTATTTGAAACCTGATACATTTTTCCATGAGAATTCCACAGCGTTAAAACCACAGTCAGTTTCAAGTCAAATTTCAGAGTTCATCAATAGTTATAATGCCCATGAAGTTGAGCTCGTTGGATATTACGAGGTTGGTTCTTCAAGAAGGGCAATTGCAATTACTAAGGCCAGGGTTGCACAAATATTGAGAATATTGAAGTTGAAAAGACCTGGGATAGTGGTTTCAACACGTTGTGAAAATTTTGTTTACTATAAGCATCTCCCTTTTTGGAAAGACATGCAGGGCGATTCTTTTTTCGAAATCAAATGGCGATCAAGCTTGCCAACACAAATATCGGTGACACATGGCTGAAGAGCAGGATATAATACAAGCCAATAGAGGCTCGTTTTTCAAAGATGGTTTGCATTTGCAGATGCTATCCATCGTAATTATCGGTTTATCTCTTTTTGTTACGTTTTTAACCATTGGCCGTGCATATCTTGTACGTAATAATCAGATCTATTTTGCCGCAGACAATAGCGGTAGTGTGTTTGATAAAATTCCACTAGACAGTCCAATTGGACTGACTCGATCGGATGTAAGTTATTGGTCAGCACAGACAATTGCGAGAGTATTTACATTCGATTACATTAATTTTTATAAAACATTTGAAGAGAATTCTGGTGTCTTCACCATGAAAGGTTGGAACTCATTCAAGAAGGTCTTAGTTGAAAGAGATTTAGTACGTCCAGTTGTCAATCAAAGGGTGGTTTTAACTGCATCGCCTTCAGATGTGCCACGCTTTGGTTTTACAGGTGTGAGTAATGGTCGATATGTTTGGCAAATGCAGGTTCCACTTAAGCTTCAATTTAATGGATCCACTAATTTTGCTAGAACAAGTAACTTAGTGCTTGTAGTTCAAGTGGTGCGCTCTAAGGTGAACGATTTAACACCTTATGGTTTGAGTATTGACGATATACAGGTATTGAGTTTTAGGACTTGAGTAATGGAGTGTAAACATGGCATACTTTTCTTTAATGTGGAGTGGATATGGCAAATCGTAGTGAATCGCTACAGCTGGTAATTGAACGTAACTCATTTTACCGAAACAACTACCGAAGGTTTGTATCAATACTAATTGTTCAAAGTCTCGCCATGCTTCTTATGACGACGGTCTTGTATTATGTCGTTGTTGTTAGACCTTCAACTGCTTACTTTGCTTCCACCCCTGACGGTATATTGATTAGACTTCAGCCACTGACTCAACCAATTAAATCAGATCAATTTGTTGCTCAATGGGCAGCAAAAGCCGCACAACAAGTATTTACATTTGACTGGGTGAATTATCGTGCCCAAATGAGCAGAGCCTCAGATAATTTCACTCGAAATGGATATAATAGCCTTATTACATCAATGAACAAGAATAATTATTTTCAATTAGTAACTCAGCGGCGAATGATTGTGTCATCTGTAACAACAGGTCCTCCAGTGATTGTCAATCGAGGAATTTTGAATGGAATTTATCGCTGGAGAATTTCAATGCAATTACTCGTTAAGTATCAAGGGGTAAATGAGAATGATACGATTACCGTTCCTTTGACTGTTGATATGACTGTTCAAAGGGTTAGTCAGGAAGTAAACATTAGAGGGATTGGAATCAGTGAGTTCCAAGCAGCTCAAGGGTAGGACGTTGATGAAGTGGATTTATAGAATAAGCATACTAATAGGGGTTCTTTTACAACCAGGCCTAACAGTCGGACAGCAAGTTAGTGATGAAATGGCTAGACAGCTTGCAGAAATGGCTGCGGAAAGTAAACCAACGTTCAAGATGGATCCACAAACAGAAGAGTTGCAAGGTGAGGCATTCGATAAACTACCAACTACATTATTTCCGTTAACGCCAGAGCAAATCAAGGTTTTGAGAGATTTATTTGTTGAATCAAAGCAAGCAGCAGCGTACACACAGCCGGTGCCAACAAGGCCAACTAGCTCAGCGTTGGTAGTGGATCTGACCCCAGGAGCTACTCCACCAGTCATTCGCCTTGGAGCAGGCTATGTAACCTCCTTAATATTCCTAGATGCTGCAGGTGAGGCATGGCCAATTAAGGGGTATGATATTGGTAATCCAACTGCTTTTAATGTACTTCAGCCAACAGCTGGTGGTTCTGAAACAGGTGGTAATACCCTTCTTATCCAATCAAATACAATGTTCAAAGATGGTAATTTAGCCGTAATACTGAAAGGATTAAATACTCCAATAATGATTACACTACTGCCTGGACAAAAAGCAGTTGACTACAGAGTAGACATTCAAGTTCCAAGAGCGGGACCCAGTAATAAGGGTGTTCATAACATGACACTTCCCTCAACCATAAATCCAGTTCTGTTAGACTTTATTAATCAGTTGCCCCCCAAAGGAAGTAAACAGCTTGTTATTAAAGGTGCTGCAGCTCAAGGTTGGCTATATAAAGACCGTGTGTATTTAAGAACTCCTCTCACATTGATTTCACCCGGATGGGTTGCAAAGCTTTCTGGCTCGGATGGTAATATTAATGCATACGAGGTGACTGAAATGATGTCTCAGATCATACTATTGGATAATGGTGAAATGAAACACGCAACTGTAGAGGGCTTATAAATGGCAAATGGAGAGGGAATGAATGAAGGTCGTAATAGAATCCTCTTTGTTGTAGTTATACTAATACTTGCAGCAATTGGACTCTTTGTTTTATTCAGCTTTTTAAATACTCAATCAACGTCTTCAAATTCAGCGAGTACACCGAGAGCACCAAAGGGACTCAGTGGTGTAACAGGTGGTGAAGTTGCAAACATCGAAGCAGCAAAATTAGTTAGAGGACAAGACCAAAGACAACTACAACAGGCACAACAGACTGGACAATCAGTAGTACCGGTCATTATCGGAAAAGACGTTGTTGGATCAAACGTAACAACTACCACAATCGCGGTAGATAACCCATGTAGTCTCGAAAATGTGACAAGAGCACGTGAAGCTGGTGTAACGGCATATGAATTACGATGCAGAGGTTGTAGTTTAGAAATATTAAAACAAGCAGGATACACTGCAGGCGAACTTGCGGCAGCAGGCTTTAGTGCTAAGGCGCTGATGGATGCTGGTTTTACAGCAGCAGAACTTCGGGCTGCAGGATTTTCTGCAGAACAGCTATTAAAAGCAGGGTTCTCCCCTAAGGATATTTTAGAAGCAGGATATTCTGCTGGCGAGCTAAAAAATGCAGGTGTCACAGCGGCCGAACTTAAAGCGTTAGGAATGTCAGCAAGCGAACTAAAAGCTGCAGGTTTCAGTGCTCAGGATTTACAAAAGGCGGGCTTTAGTCCTAAGGATTTGAAAAATGCTGGATTTACAAATGATCAAATTGCAAATGCAGGATTCTCAAGCTCTGATCTAAGTGCAGCAGGCATCAAGAAAGAAGAAACCGCATCAGGTAGAAGTACAGGTAATTGTAATCCTGATCAATTAAAAATTGATAGAGCAAATGGTGTTCAGGCAAAAANATTAAAGGAAAGAGGTTGTAGTGCNGAGGCATTACGCCAAGCAGGCTATACAGCAGGCGAATTAAAGGACGCAGGATTTACAGCAGCACAACTGAAAGCTGCAGGGTACTCAGCAGCTGAACTTAAAAACGCAGGCTACTCACTGAAGGATCTAATGGATGCAGGGTATAGTGCTGACCAACTAAAAAATGCTGGATACTCTGCTAAGGATTTACTAGACAACGGATTCAGTGTTGCAGATTTAAAAGACGCTGGATTCAGTGCCGCAGATATGAAAGCAGCTGGTATAAGTGCTGACGCACTTAGAAAAGCCGGATACAGCGCCAAGGATTTAATGAATGCTGGATTTAGCGCTGCTGATCTTAAAAATGCAGGATTTACGGCGGGTGAATTGCTTAAGGCAGGTGCAAGTGCTAAGGATTTGAAAGCAGCAGGCTTTACAGCAGGCGAATTAAGAGCAGCAGGTGCAAGTGCTAANGACCTTGCAGATGCCGGTTTCAGTTCCGCAGAACTTAAGGCTGCAGGATTTACAGATGGTGATCTATTTAGAGCAGGTGTAGGTGGAAGTAAGGAGTTAAAAGCGCTCGANGACAGTGATGAGGACGATTTATGCCAACCAGAAGTTTTAAAGAAAGCATACGCTCAAGGAGTCTCGGCAGCAGCTTTAAAAAGTAAAGGTTGTTCTGCAAACGAACTAAAAACAGCAGGATTTACAGATGATCAGATAAGAAATGCAGGTTTTTCTGCAGCTCAATTATTAAAGGCTGGTGTTCCAACGGATTTGGATGGAAATGCACCAAATGTGATGGACTGTAGTTTAGCAAGTATTAAAAAAGCATTTAATCAGGGTATATCTGCAAAAACGTTAAAGGATAAAGGTTGTACAGCTGCCAAACTAAGAGTCGCAGGATACAGTGCAGCATCACTGAGAAATGCAGGTTATTCAAATGATGAACTAAAAGCAGCAGGTTTTGATACGGACAATGCACCAGAAACATGTACACTGGAAGATGTGAAAAAAGCACATGCAGATGGTGTATCTGCAAAAGCTCTTTATGAGAAAGGTTGNCCTGCATCAATATTAAAAGCAGCAGGCTATACNGCAGAGCAAATGAAGGCTGCNGGATATTCAGCGGCTGAAATGAAAGCGGCNGGATTTACAGCAGATGAGCTAAGAAAGGCNGGGTATTCTGCTGCAGCCTTGAAGGATGCCGGATTTAGTGCAGCGCAACTTAGAGCAGCAGGATTCACAGCAAATGACTTAAAAGCAGCAGGATTCACAGCGAATGACTTAAAAAATGCAGGGTACAGTCCTGATGAGATTAAGCAGGCAGGATATTCTGCAGCGGAAATGGCAGCGGCAGGGNTTTCTCCNCAACAATTAAAAGANCTTGGTTTTAGCGCAAGTGATCTGAAGAAAGCAGGATTTTCAGCTAAGGATTTAGCGGCGGCTGGATTTAGTGCTTCAGAATTAAAAAACGCAGGATTTACCAACGATGATTTGAAAACAGCAGGATTCACTCCTTCACAAATTGAAGCTACAGGTGCTGATAAAAAGACAGATGCTAGTACAACCTCATCAGCTACGACTAAAAAATCAACTGCAGATATGACAGAAGCAGAAAAAGCCAAGGCAAGACAGGTTCAACTAGCAGCACAACAAGCAAAACAGTCAGAGTTAAATCAAATTAATGCCAGCATGCAAACAGTTGCCCAATCACTACTTGGTACGTGGGGAGGAAAGGCCAGTCAATCATATAAGGCATCTCCTTTACCAAAAATAGATCCAACAAAAGAACAAGCAGGAAAAACATTATTAGCATCCAATGGAAAAGCTGCTGCAGCTAAGGCACTCAATATAATGCCAGCAACGGCTACAACATTAGATGAAAACTCAATACAGATTCCTCTTGGAACATTAATGTACGCAATCTTAGATATTGGTGTTGATAGTGATGAAACCTCGTTAATAAAAGCTACTATTGTGAGCGGGCCATTACGTGGGGCAGAGGTGTTCTCAACAGCTGGCGCATCATTAACCGGATTTCTTGATACAAAAGTACAATTTACATTCGATCAGATTCGTTTGCCAGGATCCACAACAACACAGGCAATTACAGCCCTTGCGGTTGATACAGAAACTGCTAGAAGTTCATTATCAGGAGATGTAAATAACCACTGGTGGTTAAGATATGGTGCTACAATGCTTGCATCATTTGTATCTGGTGTTTCAGAAGCAATTCAGGCCTCGGGATCAGCAACGGTCGATGGCAACGGTAACACGACAACGGTCCTAGATAATTTAGACACAGGTGAAATCATTGCCGTTGGTTTGGGAAATATTGGTGATAACTTTAATGATTATGTAGAACAATTTGAGGATATTGATCCGACAGTAACAGTTGCTAACGGATCTGCTATAGGAATAATTTTCACAGCTGATGTAACATTGAAAAGTGAAGGAGTGTAAAAATGAGTGATAATCCTGAATACAAATACGATGGAGATGAACAAAATGATATCTATGAGGCCGTTCAAGAAACAGCACCTCCTAGGCGCTCACTTTTTCAAAATCCAAAATTAATATTATTTATTGCGCTAATNATTGTATTATATGTCGCTGGTTTCATAGCATCCAACTACAAAGGTAGTACTACTAGTGAACCANCTCAGGAAGTATCAAGCCCAATTACTGAGAAAACAACACCTCCACCAGCACCAGAACCAACGAAAGTAGAGTCTAAANCAGTTGATTTAGGAGGAAATCCAGACTTTATTGTGTATCAAAAGAAGATTCAAGATGAGNTAGATGAATTGAAGGGTGCGAACAATACGATGGTAGACCGTTTGAAGANCATCTTAACAGAGATAACAGATCTTCAAAAAACAATTAAAACTACAAGCTCTGATCAAGAAAAACAAATTGACCAGAGATTAGGGACATTAAGAAACGAAGTGTATGATTTAAGAGCNCGTTTAACAGTTGTAGAGGATCGTACTAAGCCAAAGCCAGCAGCAGTTAATACAGCTTTAAAAACATATTACTTGAGAGGAATCATTGAAGGTCGTGCATGGATTTCGACAAAAAAGGGAAATAGCCTCACCGTTAGAGTAGGTGATGAACTCCCTGATTATGGTAAAATTACAGGAATTTACCCTAATCAAGGGTTTATAATGACAAGTTCAAAACGAATGATTATATTCTCTCAAAATGACCGCTAAGCTATTTTTATTACTAATAAGTGCGGCTACTTTTGCTCAGGATACATCGGAAGCAACTCCTGATGCAGGTACTGCAATAAATGCAACTAATATATTCCAAAATCTCATGCAAAGTTATGCAGGGATTACAAACTTTTTAACAGGGTTTATGTATTTACTTGGTATCGGGTTAACTGTAAGTGCTGTTTTAAAATTTAAGAAATTTGGACACAGGACAGCATTTATGCATATTGAAGCCGGTATGTTGGGTCCTGCAATTCAGTTTATGGTAGGGGTGACTTTCCTTTATACACCGAGTTTATTAGAAATACTAAACTACACCCTATTTAGGGATGGAAGTATTGAAAGCGTAATGACNTATACATCTGCCAATATGTCATCAGATTGGCAGCAAGTAATGAACCCCATTCTCGGTATGGTTCAGATCATTGGATTAATTGCGTTTATCAGAGGTTTTTTGATCTTATCCAAAAGTGTGCATAAGGATGGTGGAAACCAGCCTGGTCAAATTACTAAAGGAATCGTTCATATTATTGGTGGTGTGATGGGTATTAACGTTGTTCAAACCATCAATGTCGTTTATGCAACATTTGGGCTAAACTAGAAAAAGGTATTCTACGAATCGTAAAATACCTTTATGTCTATGGTTGTAAAATCTTGGTGATCTGTTCTCTATTTATATTGTATCCATTGTTGGATCAAATAAATAAGTTAAAACTTCTCAAAATCAAGTCTAATTAAAGACGATTTATTAGGAAGAACCACCTGGTAACACAGAAGTGTTTCCAGCATCAGCACCAACTGATTGTCCACCAAAAAATGCACCAGCTAAGTTCAAGAATCCTGGTAAGAAGATTGCAACTACTGATAAACCAAATAATGTTAGTGGTTGACCGATTGTAACCTGCTGTGGGTTGTCTCTGTGCTGTCTAAACTTCATGATAGCAGCAATAAAGAGCATTAAACCAACAACATAAGCCATACCAGTAAATATCTGAGCGATTAGACCAAATAGGCTAATAATACCAGATAGTGAAGCTGAAATTGATGTGTAAGCTGCTTGTGCAATCCCGATTGCCGAAGCAGTGATGAGTGTAATAAGTCCTTTTTTCATAAGTATCTCCATAAACAATATTAATAGTATAGACTAAAATAAAAACTTGACATAAAAAAAAACAACCCCATAAATAAATAGTGAAAATAAAGGAGACAAATCATATGGTTTCAGAAGTACATCAGTTTTCAGCAGACGTTAACAGTGTGTTACAAATAGTAGTTGAGTCCTTATATAAGAATGATGAGGTGTTTTTAAGAGAGCTGATCTCAAACGCATCCGATGCATTAGAAAAAAGAAGATACCAAGCATTAAAAGATACTAAAAAAAGTGATGAAAAGCTCGGTATTGAGATTAAGTTTGATGATGAATATATAGAAGTTGTTGATAACGGTATTGGAATGGATAAAAAAGATTTGATCGATCATTTAGGTCAAATTGCACACTCTGGTACAAAAGAAACCATTAAGCAACTTACCGAAGCTAAGGATGCCAATGAATTAATCGGGCAATTTGGAGTAGGATTTTACTCCGCATTTGTAGTTGCAGAAGAAGTCATTGTTAAAACAAGAAAACTCGGCGATAAAAAGGGATGGGTTTGGATTACAAAAACCAATGAAAATAATTACTCAATCGACGAAATAGAGCAATTAGAGGTTGGAACATCGGTCAGATTAAAGCTTAAAGAAGAGAAAAAAGATTTTGCAAATTATTGGAGACTACAACAAATTGTTCAAAAATACTCTGATCATATTAGTTTTCCAATTACGATGTATGCGCCAAAAGAAACTGAAGATGGGAAAAAGAGCGAGGAAGTTGAGGCGACAGTTGTAAATAAGGCTCAAGCATTATGGACAATACCTAAAAAAGAAATTACCGAAGAACAATATGAGAGTTATTATCATCATATCAATCATCACGATGCTGAATCACCGCTATTATATGGGGATTTCAGAGTAGAGGGTAAGGTATCATTCAATAGTATTGTTTATGTTCCTAAAAAAGCCCCATTTGATCTTCAGCAGAGAGAAAACCGTCATGGTTTAAAGCTGTATGTTCAAAGAGTATTCATTCAAGATGAACAAGACGCTTTATTACCAATGTATTTACGATTTGTTAGAGGAATGGTTGATACGCAAGACCTCTCTTTAAATGTATCAAGAGAAATGTTACAAAATAGTCCAATTGTTGAACAAATAAAAGCATCGATCACCAAAAAACTGTTAGGTATGTTCTCTGATCTTGCAAAAGAGTCATCTGAAAAATACATTTCATTTTGGAAGGAATTTGGAATGGTATTAAAAGAGGGCCTACATGAGGAATTTCAAAATCGTGACAAGCTCATAGATTTATTGAGATTTAAATCCAGTAAAAGAGATGGGTATATTTCATTTAAAGATTACATAGAAAAGATGGCCAAAGATCAGAAGAAAATTTACTATCTTACAACTGATCGTTTTTCAGCTGGATTATCCAGTCCGCACCTTGAAATTTTTAATACAAAAAATATAGAGGTACTTATTCTAGATGATCGATATGATGAGTGGATGATCAGTCATCTACAGACGTATGAAAAATTTACATTACAATCAATCGCGCATGGTGATCTGGAAGAAATTAGCGATTCGAAAAAAGATGAAAAGGATACTAAAGATGTCAAAGAAGAAGTGGATCACAAGGATTTTTTTGAAAAAGTAAAATCCAGTCTTACAGGCAAAATTAAAGATGTTAAATCGTCTAACCGGTTAACCAGTTCCCCATGTTGTTTAATTTCAGATAAGGCTGAGATGAGTAGCCATCTTAAGCGGATATTTAAAGAGGCAGGTCAAGAGATCCCCGACACTCAGCCAATTTTAGAAGTGAACATGCATCATCCTCTAGTACAGAAAGCTCAAGATGTAGCAGACCAGGATGAGTTTGATAAATACGTTCAGTTACTTTATGGTCAAGCTCTTTTAATGGATGGCGAAAAACTTGAAAATCCAACGTTATTCGTAAAAACCATGAATGAGTTGATGACAGTTGATGTTACAAAGGTGCAATGATATGATCTTAAAAAGTCGGAGTTATTTTATGTCTAGATTTGCATTACTACTATTAAGCTTCATCCCAGCTTTTGCATTTGCTGAAATCGAAGAAGTTGGACTTGGTCATATTGCCGTTGGGTTACTTCATCAGTACAAGTATTTTGCGAGTTTAATTTTAGGTACAGCATTCATCGCTGGTTTATGTTTCTTTGTTGCCGCTTTATTTAAGTTTAAGCAGCATAAAGACAACCCTGCTCAGGTGACTATTGGAACACCATTTGCAATGATAGCAATATCAGTAGGACTTATCTTTCTACCAAGTTTCATAAAACCAACGGGCGAAAGTTTATTTGGGGTTGCTCAGACTGTTTCTTCAGGTGTTTCCGGTGACATTAGTCAATTGCCTGGTGCATCACCAAGTGATGTAGAAACGTATAAAGATTTCGCGTAACACGATTAAGTTTTAGCAATAAGTTCAGCGCCGGTTTTTAAACAGACCGGCGTATTTTTTTTGAGAGAAAGTAAAATGGCTAACGTCAAACGGTTAAATCAAAGACATTTTGATGCAATTAGAAAATGTACAATTTTAAGTGAGTCATTTGGGTATGCCGAAGGTTCAGTTTTAATTGCAATGGGCAACACCAAAGTCTTATGTAATGTATCTGTTACTGATTCTGTGCCCCGATTTTTGAAAGACAAAGGCACTGGATGGTTAACTGCAGAATACGCTATGCTACCTCGTGCTACGCACACACGATCTGACAGGGAGTCCGCAAAAGGCAAACAACAAAGCAGAAGTATTGAAATTCAAAGACTCATTGGTCGTGCACTAAGGCAATCAATTGATCTAAAAGCACTTGGTGAGCGTACAATTCAAGTGGATTGTGATGTATTACAGGCAGACGGCGGAACACGGGTAGCTGCCATTAATGGTGCAATGGTTGCAATCATTTTAGCCATTCGAAAATTACAGTATGAAAAAATCCTTAATGTTGACCCATTTAAAAATTTAATTACAGCTATTTCACTTGGGAGGAAAGACGGCCAGATATTACTTGACCTAGACTATGAGGAAGATAGTTCCATGGATGTTGATCTGAACCTAATTGTGAATGAAAAAGATGAGATAATTGAGATACAAGGTACTGCAGAGCATGCCCCTTTACCATTAGAAGAAATGGTTAAAATGGTTGAAATAGGATTACATGGAATAGGTGAAATACGAACCATTCAGAAAAATATTTTAGATATGGCTTGATTTTTATTAACGATTTTGTAAAATAGTACTTTATTGGATTATATTATGACAAAGTATGCATTAGTAGAAACAGGCGGAAAGCAGTACAAATTTGAAGCTGGTAAAACGTATAAAATTGAAAAAATAGCAGCCGAAGTGGGCGCAGAAGTTGTATTCGATAAAATATTATCGCTACATAATGAAGAGAATGCTGATTTTGGTACACCATACATTCAAAAAGCGAAGATTAAAGCTACAATAGTTGAGCAATTTAAAGATAAAAAAATCAAGATTATCAAATTTAAGCGTCGTAAGCACCATCTGAAGACACAAGGTCATAGACAGTTGCTTACTAAAATTAAAGTAAATACCATCGAGGTGAAATAATGGCACATAAGAAAGCTGGCGGAAGTACCAAAAACGGTAGAGATTCTAATCCAAAGTATAGAGGTGTCAAACGTCAAGATGGTCAGTTAGTTAGAGCGGGCGAAATTATTGTCCGTCAAGTGGGTTCTCGCTTTAATGCAGGTGATTATGCCGGCATGGGAAGAGATTACACTATTTTCTCAAAGGTCGACGGTGTCGTTCGTTTTAGAAGAAAGGGTCCTGGAATGAAGCGGTTTATTATTATTGAACCAATTGAAGTTGCAGCTTAGATAAAGTCTTTTTTTTGGGGGAGCCTCGGTTCCCCTTTTTTTTATGCGTTTTTTAGATGAAGTAAAAATTAGAGTGATCGCCGGTAAGGGTGGAAACGGGTGTATGAGTTTTCGAAGAGAAAAATTCATACCTTTTGGTGGCCCAGATGGTGGTAATGGTGGCAAAGGTGGCGACGTCGTCTTGGTTGCCTCACATGAGCGTCATACGCTCATGGATTTACGTTATCGATCAATTATTAGAGCACCTTCAGGAAAACATGGCAGTGGCTCCATGCTAACAGGTGCTGCCGGAGAAGATGAAATCATTTATGTTCCTGTCGGAACATTGATATACGTCGATGAAACAGATGAGTTAATCGTTGACTTAAATGAGAATCAACAATCTTTTATTATTGCTAAAGGTGGGTGTTCGGGGTTTGGGAATGCTCACTTTAAAAGTAGTACCAATAGAGCCCCTAGAAAATCAACTAAAGGTGGTTTAGGCGATGAGGTACATCTGCGCCTAGAATTGCGATTATTGGCCGATGTTGGGCTTTTAGGGTTGCCTAACGCAGGAAAGTCATCCTTATTAAGGAAATTATCTTCTGCAAAGCCTAAGGTTGCTGACTATCCGTTTACTACTTTAAAGCCCCAATTAGGTGTTGTGGATTTAGGAGAGCAACAATCCATGGTGATAGCAGATATTCCGGGACTAATCGAGCATGCAGCAAGTGGGGCAGGTCTTGGAAATCAGTTTTTAAGACATATTTCAAGGTGTGATCTACTCCTTCATTTAGTTGATGCTACTGAGGATAAAGATGTAATTAATCAAAAAGTATTAATTGAGAAAGAATTAGTCGCGTATGATCCAGGTGTATATGAAAAAGAGCGATGGTTAATATTGACCAAACGTGATGCCATATCTGAGGCAACATTTATTGAGTTATCTGAAGGATTTAGCACCTTCGACAAGGTGTTTTTCATTTCCTCAATTACAGGCCAGGGGATAAAAGACCTGCTTGATGCATTAAGGATATATTGGAAAGAAAAGAATTACTTAGACGAATGAGCGGCAAGCTTTTTACTTAATCTGCTTTTTAATCTTGAAGCACGATTTAAATGAATTAACTTTTTAGTTACCATAGTATCAACTTTTTTGACAACGTCAGTAAAGAACTCTTTTGCTTCTTTAATCATGTTGGACTCGATCATTTTATTAAACTTTTTAATGATGGTTCTCATCGATGAGTTTTGGCTCATATTTCTTAAACGACGAGTATCTGCTTGTCTCACTCTTTTTCTTGCTTGTGCTGTATTTGCCATAGTTTCCTCAAAAAGTGTAATACTAACACAAATAAATGTGAGATGAAAGTGTTTTACGCTTAATTTGACTCAATACTCAGGAAATGGCTTTTAAAGCGAGTGTTACAATGGAACCAATGATAAGGCCCCAGACAAGATCACAAATCAGTAATTCAACGGTCCAAATGGATAGAACGCTATAATTTGTCAATGCAAATACACCATATGCGATGAGTCCGTAGAGTCCACCATAAAGACCGGAATGTAAATAATTCATATCTTTTGTTAAAGGCATTACAAATACAACAATACCCAGAACAAGAAGTATGTACACACCAAATGCGGCAATTAATAATGAAGGATCAGACATCAGCGGGTTTAGAAACTTTCCAATGGCTTTTTGATATAGAGGATAAGCCACGAATTTTATCCAGAGAATGTCGATGACTAAAAAAATTGCTAAACCTTTAATAAACATTGTTAACATTTAATGACTCCTAAACCATGGTACAATTTTAGATGTTTCTTTTTGATATCTCAAATATTCTTTTGGACGTTTTGCTAATGAGTATGATTCTGTGACTGGAATTGTAATAACGAGCATAATATAAAGCAGCATCAGAGGTGAAACAAGTGCAATATACCCATACTCTACATTCATTGCGATAAGACTAAATCCGAACCATACAAGGCAATCAAAGAAGTAATTTGGGTGACGAGAGTAGCGCCATAGTCCAACTTTACAGACGTGTTCTACATCGTTTTCTCTATACCAAAATAGCTGAAAATCAGTAATTGTTTCTCCAATAATACCAATGATAGAGAGACTGATACCAACAATGAACAAAATAGTAAGCTCAGTGATGGGTTGACTGGTAATGAAATAGATTGGTGTTGCAATAATTAGAATAAGGCATACTTGTGTTAAAAACTGAAAAAGCATTTGAATCGGAAATGAATAATATTTTGATTTCAATAATTTATCGTATCTTTTTTCAACATGGTACGGCAAAACTCTAGTAATTAGTAAAAATGTGAATAATCTAAATCCCCATGACAAAATACATAGTTTTGCTAATAAATTATAAATGCTTGGATTAGGATTGATGGTCCAGAAATAAAATGCTATTAAAACAAAAGCAAATGGCCAATATATATCAACAATTCCAGGATTTTTGACACATTGAGAAATGACCCAAAAAATGAACATTGATGAAAAAACTAAGCTAAGTAAGGTAACCATGCGTTAAGTTTAGACTAATTTGAAAAAATTGTCGGCTTTTTGAAAAAATCTCTGATGTTTTCAACATCTTTGTCCATCTGAATCTTAAGTGCATCAAAGTTTTCTAATTTGATTTGATCTCTAATTTTCTTAAAGAAAAGAACATGAATGCGTTGTCCATAAAGATCACCATCATAATCTAAAAGATGTGCTTCAAGCATACCATGTGGTACTGGCGCCATTGGACGGTATCCTATGCTAATTGCTGATAGGTGGCACGATTGATCAGGTAAAATAGTATGGCCAGCATAAATACCAGATAATGGGTAATGAGGCGCATGCAAGTTTGCTGTTGGATAACCTAGGGTGCGACCAAGGTGCTGGCCGTGTCTGACTCTACCACTAATATGAAATGGCCTACCAAATAGATGATTGGCGAGGTCGACATTACCATCCTCTAATAGTTGCCTGCAAAATGTACTACTGACTTTGGTGTCCTCATACATGACATCTTTTGGTACATGAACATTAAATCTTTTTTGTAAAGATGTAATATCACCTGCTCGTTTTCTTCCGTAGCGAAAGTCCTCTCCTACAACCAGTACCTCAGGTTGAAGGGGCGCAATAATATCTTTTTCAAACTGATCAGAAGATAATTGAGATAATTCATGATTAAATGGCAAAATAATGACCTGATCAACACCGAAGGATTTGAGTGCTAACAGTTTATCGTACATGGTTTGAATATATGTAAAAGGCTGGCCAAAGTAATCTTTAGGATTTGGATCAAAGGTCACGAGTGTAATGTGAGATGAGTGTTTTTTTGCGTCAAAAATTAATTGTTGATGACCAATATGTACGCCGTCGTAATTACCAATTAAAACGGCACCTTTTTTTATAAAAGTTGGATGGCGATGAATTTTCATAAGAGAATTTGTTCAAGTAGTTTAAGTTTTTTTAAAAATAAGAAAAATATAGCAAGTATAAATGTTGCCATTGAGATGAACATTTCGCAACGTGTGAAGATACTGACGTTCATCCACCAATGGATATCAGGGGTAATGAAATTTAAAAGCATACATATAAATAAGCATATCATGGTAAGTTTTGTCCATGGTAATAGTGCTTTCAAATTAAAATGAAGCCAACCATTCCTGTAACTCCAGAAAGAAAGGAGCAAGAATTGGCACCACGCTGAAATACTTAATGATAAAGCAAGTGCCACATGTCCATAATGTGGAATTAAAAGCATATTTAAAGAAACGGATATTGCACCATTTAATAATGCAATGATGGTTGGTGTTTTAAGTTTTTTATGCGCAAAGAAAATGATCATAAAGATCTTATTAAACATTATTGCAGGAAGTCCAAAATTCATTGCCAATAGAGCTTTATGAGTCATGATTGCATCGTTAATACTATACGATCCATGTAAATAGATGGTTGTGATCATTGGTATACCAAGAAGGCTAATAATGAGAACACATGGTAACATGCCAGAATAAGTTAATCTAAGCGCCCAGGAAATTCGCTCTTCAAGCTGTTGGGTGTTTTTGTCGGAAATAGATTGTGAAAGTTTTGGTAGAAGTAATGTTGCAACGGATACAGCGATTATTCCAATGGGCATATTAATAAGGCGATCTGCATAGTAAAGCCACGAAATACTGCCAGTTGGTAAGAAGGAAGCAAACAGAGTGTCAATGACTAAATTAAGTTGCGCTACAATTGAACCACCAACAATGATGGAGAAGGCCTTTAAAAATTGTCTAATTTTTTCTGACTTGAAGTTTGGTCGAGGTAAATCAATTCTCCCTCGGAAGTAGAAAAGAACTAAACTAAGTTGTAATAGTCCTGCAACGGGTATGGCGTATGCTAAACCAAAAATCTGTGGAGTCATTTTGTGACTAAAAATGGCGCCACAAATCATTGCGAGGTTTAATAATATCGGAGCTGCTGCAGTTGCTGCAAACTGTCCCCTACAATTATTAACCGTGCCATAAAGTGTCACTAGCGCAATAAATCCTAAGTAAGGCATGGTCCATTGCAGTAGGCCTGCTGTTAAGTTAAGGGTGGCAGGATCATCAACTAAACCATATGCAAAGAGACTAATCACAGACTTTGGAAAAATCACAGTGTATGAAATGATGGCCATCAGTGTAACGATAAGACATCCTGCTGCCTGTGATATGAATTGGTGTGCTGTTTGATCGTCTTTCTGTATTTCAGAAAATATCGGAACAAATGCTTGAGAAAAAGCCCCTTCTGCAAATATTCTTCTCATGAAATTTGGTATTTTAAATGCAATAAGAAATGCATCTAAATATAAAGAAGCGCCAAAAGTATTTGCAAGGACCATGTCCCTTGCAAACCCACCAATCCTCGATAAAAGGGTCATTGAGGATATTTGACCAATTGAAAGCAAAAAAGGAATTCTTTTCTTTGCAAATTTACTATACACATTAACACCGATTTGTTTTGCAAAATTTCATTAAGTATGATAGTATTAAATCAATAAAATTACTACAAAGTTAGTCTTTATTTAAATAAATTGGAGTTCCCAAATGCCTCGACAATTAAATACTAGCAATAAACCTACAAATTCGTCCCTCTTTGATCTTGGATTTTTGATGTTGTTTTTCTTCTCAGTAGCACAAGCTGGGATCTTATGGCCTATTTTGATTGCATGTGGGTTTAGCGTTGCTTTTACATCTTTGATCAGTGTTGCAACTATTGTTGGATATATTTTTGTTTATCAGCAAAAAACACTAAAAAGCAATGCAATTGGACCAAATAAATTTCATTACAAAATAAAGCGATCCATTATTTTGGCAACTAGAGAGCTGGATATTAGTTTTGATCAAACTCCTTATGAATTAAGCGGCAATGCAATTGATTCATGGAAGGTACAAACTGTTTTCACAATATGGGGGTTAATCATCAATAGAGAATTACTAAAGATGTATCAAAAAGATCCTAATCATAAATTGGAAAGAGTTGAAGATTACCAAGAATATCTTAAATCCTCTATTGAACTAGATACATTAGGAGAAGATTTTGGGGAGTGGTTTCATTTCCTTCTTAATAATAAAAGTATCCTTAATAACATGTTTAGTTATTATTCAAAACGTTTGAATGATAATTATGATGCGCAACACACTCTTGAAGTATTGGTAAAAGAAAATCAATTTTTTAACAAACTATCTAACCATGACAATATTGATCCGGAGTTAAATCAAAAACTAAACGCTAAGATTAAATATTATGTGAAAATGAATGAGTTAAAACTTTTTCCGGTTAAAGATGTCCAAAAGAACCTTGATGATATTGCCGATACCATTGGTTACGCCAACATTCTTATTGGTAACAGCATATCTGGCTTATATGGTGCTGTTGTTGGCTTCTCGTCTATTTTTATGTTGATTCCTAATATTGTCATGAGTCCAGCCATTACTTTTATGATCGCAGGCTTAGGTGGTGTTTCAGCAGGTTATGCAGCTTATGTGATGACACTGCCTTTTTTAAAGAAATGTTTAGAATATTTTCATCGTGCCCATCGATTATTCTTAATTGAAGTTGAATCTGAAGGGTTTGGTAATGCATTGTTGCAATACGTAACGTTTAGAAACGTTCTGACATTTTTATGCTGGACGCTTGTAATGATCGCTGCTGTAAAATTCAATATGATGTTGGCGTGGCGCCTTCCACATGAGTTAGCAATCATTTTTTCAGGAACCTACCTTGGTACCATATTTGCAAACTGTCCTTTAGTAGTGAAGATTGTACTTACTGGACTACAAGGTGTGATTACCTTCTTTTGCGGTGGTGCAATTTATATGATTAGTTGTTTTAATCAGTATATTGGACGAAACGATAAGAAGCCTATAAGAACCATCACTGTGTTCGATAAGATCATTGATTCTTTGAGCGAAGCATCCTTAAGTACCACTTTAATTCTAATTTTTGCCTTAACATTGAGTATTTTATGCTCATATGGCCAGGTTATAATTTGGTTAGTAGGTTTACCTTTTGCTTTACAATGTGCGCTTGTTGTTCCTGCAACCTCGATCTATTTTGCAATGTTCTGTGAGTCTGCCTTAAATTGTTTAAGTCCTAAAGCTCAAACTCCAATTCAATTACACCCCTTAAAATCAGATGATATGATACGGATTAAAGATGAATCAGAAAATGATGTTGAGGAGCATGCAAATACGAGCAATGACAACTCAGTTGAGAACTATCCTCTCTTTTGTAATAGTCAATGATTGGTAATGATTTGGGCGCCAATCTGGTAGAACAACTCTGGTATAGCTATTCTTTGGGTAAATACCTACCTGATGAATATGACCATGAACTAGAATATCACATTGTTCTTGCTTAACAATTTGATTAATTGCACTTTCAACAGGAGCATAGACTCTATTTGAAACAGGCTTTTTCTTAAGACTTGATCGATTAAATTGTTTTGCTATTTTGTTTTTAAGAGATAAAGGGATTTTTTGGTATAGCCATTGCAACCAATATTTACGTGTGATTTTTCTTAGCTTTTGATATCCCACATCTTCTGTACACAATTCATCACCGTGTAAAAACGTTACTTTTTTATTAGCTACCAAAATACTATGGGTATCGGGTAACCGACTAGTATTTGCAAGTTTGAGCCACTTTTTATTAGGTAAATAGTCTCTATTTCCTGGTAAAAAAAAGACCGGACAGTGAAGTGCTCTTAGAGCACTAGCAATGGTTTTGTAGTATGCATTAATTGCATCATCACCGGGCCACCAATCGAAAAGGTCTCCTAAAATAAAGAGAGCTTCATAGCTTTCAGGGATACGACCCATTAACGCTAGAAAGTTTTCATTCAGTACTGTTGCTTCTTCACTAAGATGCAAGTCTGAAATACACATTATTTTATTAAACTTCATGATAATAGGGATTTTATAAGAGTGGGTAATGGTTTTTCGTGTACCTTACTTAAATTTTTGCGAATATTCTCAAGTAAACGTATGACGCTTTGTGTGTTTTTTGGATTTTCAAGAAGTTTTAAAGCGTGCTTAGATATTTGATTGGCATGCATTTTATCTTGTAAGAGTTCAGGAACGATTGTTTTATTTGCTATACGATTAGGTAATGCAAAGTGCTTCACTTTGTTTATTTTAGTTGAAAGTACTTTTGAGAACCAAGATTCACGATGTACAACGATCATAGGGGTTGTCATGAGTGTCAATGGAACGGTCATTGAATTATTTATCACGATAGCAAGATGGCATTGTTTTAAATGATCTTGAATATTATGTTCAATTAAGTCACATTTCAAATCCGGATGGTCAAGAAGACAACGTTGGATGACAGATTTCAGTCTTGGCTTTGCAACGATGATAGAAAAAGTGCATTGAGGATGGACAGCTTTAATCCGCTCGATAGCATTAAGAATCGTTGGAAGACACATATTTATTTCAGACTGTTTGAAACCTGGATGTATAGCAATTTGTCCATTCTCGTATTGTTCGGATGCTATGACTGTTTCGAAAAGAGGATGAGCAGTGGTTACGGCATCAATTCCATGTTCTTTAAATAACTGAGTCTCAAAATTGTATAAGCAAATGATATGAGTGCAATACTTCTTTAATGCATTGATTTTACTTTTATTTAATGTACAGATTTGAGGTGGTATAAAATAAATGACTGGGATATTTAGAGTATGCGCTTTTTTGGCAATAGGTAAGTTTTTAGGCGAAGGTCCTATTAATACGACAATATTTGGTTTTCGCTCTAATTGATTGTTTAAAAATTCTGACAATGCATCGTGGCCAAAAAATTTCTTAATAGAGAGTGCGTTCTCATTTTTTGCATGCTGTTTTTGTGTAGAGGTTATTTCGTTTTGGGAGCTGGATAGTCCTTCGACTCCAACATCAATGTGGTTTTCTTTCAGCTGTTTTATAAAATAGTCAGCATATGTATCATGGTTTTCATCATCAGCAACAACAAAGATCCATGAATGGTTAGTATCCAAAATTAACATCCTCAGTTTGTGGGTTTATATTTAATTCCCTATTATTTTGATAGAAAAAACCATTATTTTCAAGCTTTGTAACCTTTTCAGGGTGTAGCCAGCTTAAAATCCCTATGGATATTATTGGGATGATCCACATCAAGGGTTGGTATGCTCCAAAGTACATTGCAGCAAGTGGAAATGCAAATGAGATTGTGAGAGTGAAGGCGTAAACTCCAGCACAGATATCAGCTTCTAAGGAAGGGAAATATTTAATATTTGCCATGAAATTATCTAAAGATTCTTCATTGATCACATTGAGTTCGTGGATGGATTTTGAAAGGGTCTCAATGTCGTTTGTAATATCCAAGTTGAAGAATGTTCTAAAATGTATTCGAAATAATTCCCATACCAAATACATCGACAGGCATAGTCCACCCAATAACGCAAATGTATTGAAACAATGTAATGTAAATAATAACGCGATCATAATCATCGCAATAATAAGGGCGAAAGAGTAGGTGATTTTCTCTAAAGAGTATTTTGCGTGAGAGATCATCGAACTTTGTTCTGTATTATATGGTGTTGGTCGATCCGCCATGGTGTTATCAATAAGTCTTAAAAATGCAATGGTTGTTTTAAACACATTGGATAGGCGTTGATCACTCAAAAAGGAATGTTGTCCATGATCAGACGCTAAAGGATCAGTATTTCTTACTTTTTCGTCCAGTGATTGAACGGCAACATCTAAGATTTGTTTGATTTTATCAACTTCGTTATCCCAGATGTTGTCAGAGTTCTGCAAAGAGCCTAAGAATTTCTCACCTAATATATCAAATAGCTTTAAGAGGCTGCGTGTTTCATTCAATAGAGGATTATTTTCGTCGATAAATAATGAGTTTGCTTGAAGAAGGGCCTCATCTCTAAATTCTTGGTAAATGTTATTTTCTGGTAATTCTGGATGGATGTAATTGAAAAAGTGAACAAGATGTTCATACATCAAAATTGTTATCCATGGGCCAAAAAGGACTTTGTTGGATAGATCGAGTAAGGAAGAGGGTGCTTGCTCTATTTGTGTGCGATGAAAAGTACTATGAACGGTAATTAATTCTTCAGAAATTGTAGGGTGAGTCAGCCGTCTATAAACGGCATTGATTTGAAATGCTTCTCTACCATTGGTGATCACATCTAAAATCATTTGATGAATGATTCTTAATCTTTCTTGAGAATCATCGCACCTTAAGAAATTTTCAATGTGTATTGCCCACGTATATTGATCCTGTTCGCTCTCAAAAAGATGCTCGATAGGAAGTATATTTAATATTTTCTCTGCTGAAATACCACCTGCTTGTAATGAAATATTGATTATTCTATCAATCTTATTAAAAAATGAAATATTTGGGTTTTCTCCAGGAATTGCACTTAAAAAATGATCACCCATAGAATCAATCAAATAGCGTGTATTTGAAATTTCTTCTCGTATGGATTGCAGCATTGATATGTTATCAGTTGAATCTGTCACCGATTGAAAATTGGAGTGTACAAGTAATCGAACTTTTGTAGATGAGTCAATAGAAAAATCAACATGTTCTGGCCTAATGATCATCAAAAACTGTTCATACCATTTGAAAGCATAAATGCTCATCCATGGTGCAAATAAGAGGTTTGTTGCAATATGGAAAAAGTATGGATGGGTTCGATTTAGTTTTGCTTCATGTACAGAAGAAAGATTCAACGATAAATTGCTAGCCTCATCATAATCAATGTCAATGGACTCTAATAATCGTCTATAAATTGATGTGAGGTTATAGGCTTCTTTGCCGTGTTTAAAAATAAGAGAGATAAGTTTTAGTAAATACTCAAACTTAGAGGGATGCTTAATATTTTTTAAAATATCTTGTAAATGAATCGCACCTTGTTCGATATAACCCTCTTCCAAAAAGTCGTGTAAAGGCACAACGGTTGTAATAAATTCTATGGGCATCGAATCAAAAAAACGTACGATATTATCAACCAGCTCGACTCTATCATTAGAACGAGTAATGGACGTTAGAGGAGGGTCTAATGCGCGATGATATATTTTAAAATCATTGATCGGAATGTTTTTTGTTTGTAGTAACCATTGAAAAATATAACGCAAACATTTATACCGTCCGGAAGGTGATAGGTTCTTCCATACTGCATAAGAGCCAATGCTTTGACTTTCTGGTGGGAAAACGACGAGTCGTACAAATGGGAATATCACATAATCGTATGCGTACTTAATGAGAAATAGTGGGTTAGTGCAAACTTTTTTTGTAATCTCGAGTACATCATCTCGAAAAGCTTCTTGATGAGAGATTTGTTCTGAAACAATAAAATCATCATTATTGAGTTGAAGTGCACTTACGATTGCATCTGCAGTGTTCTCCCAATGAAATTCGAAACTATCATCCGATCCAGTAAGGGCATAATGTTCACTCCTATGGCATAGAAGCATCATGATTAAAAAGACCAATGAATTATTAATGAATGGCTCGTGATCTAATCTTGCAATGTATTCTTCTTTTGAATTTTGATCATTTAAAACCTTAGCAACTTTTGAGACTTCGTTGACAGACATGGCTTGTTTCATTGTTTCAATTCCAGACTGGCCACTGGGTAATTGTTGTTTAAAATTTTCAAAATTTAAAACATGGTATAGATCTTTAAAGGTTGCATGAAGCGCGTGAACAACGAAGAAAGTTAAAAAAGCAAGTGACTTATCAAGGTCTTTAAAATAAGTTAAAACAAAGGTTGAGTTTGAGCCACTCAAATTTGTAAATGCTGATCCTACTAAATTATGAGCATTTGCAACAATGGGGCTTCGGCTCTCTTTATCTAAGGCGGGAGAGTTCCAAGCTTCTTCATAAAAATCATCAAATTTATCTAACTGAGACAGATATACATTATATTTATCTTGAAGATTTTCCTCATTGATTAATTCATCACTAATGGGTTCTAAACTTTCAATGGCGCTATCTATCTCATCAAATAAGTCGTCAGAAGAGTATGTGACGAACGCGTCCATGAAGGATGCAAATTCTGCTTTTAGTTGATTTTTAATTAGGGAAGCTTTTTGTTGGCCAATTTCATTGTTTTCCAAACACAGTATCGAGGTGATTTGTTTTTTTACATGATACAGATTAATCCATATCGTAAATTCCTTAGCACCTTCCATACGCTAAATGTATATGAATTTATAGGTTTTATCAATAGTACTAGCGATCTCTGGAGATTGTACTTGGGAGGTGAAAAAATGGAGCCCCATCATCTTGGGAGTAAGTATCTTCTTGTCCTCGTGTATCCTGTAAACGAGTAATTGAGATGTGAGGTTGTCTTTGTGGTGCAATCGTTTCACTTTGAGTATGAGTGTTCGACAAAATTGTAATAGGGTCTACATTGGAGTAACTTTTTCGCCAATCTTTTTGCAAGACAACATCTGATACAACAGCAACCAGTACAATGATTAATGGAAGGAAGATCAGTCCTGAATTAAAGCTTGAAAGAGCTAGTATCGCAATGATCGAAATCGCAACAGAGGCAGCAAAAACAATTTTAAATAAACGATAATGTTTTTTGATTTCCCCTTTAAATGCTTCAACACATAAAATTCTAGAATTGACATATCTAGAGATCATGTAAGACCTGGGATGTTGATCTTGATTATTCAAAAATTCACTCACATGATTAAGCTGTTTTTCTGTACTTGAAGTATTATTTGAAACAGCTGGAGTAAGAATGTTTGATAATGTTGATAAGAGTAAAAAGTACAAACCACTTACTACTACTAAGCCAATCAACAGGGGCTGAGCAACGGGTGCAGTAATTAATATTGTTGAGAAGACTATAAATATCAACAACTGTATTATTGGAATAAGTTTCTTAAATTTTTCTATTATATCTTTCTGGTATGTATTGTGAAAATCAACACTTCGTTTTTCAGTTAAGCGAAGCATCTCTAACATGGTTATGATTTGGGTTAAATGTGCTTCAACAATGTGTCGATGCTCTAAGTCATCCCTAATATTATCACGAAAAAAGGATGTTGTTTGCGTGATGAATGCCAACCAATGTTTATCATCAATGACCTTTTGCTCTTTGATATTTGCAATGGTATAAAGTAACCCTTTATAGCGCTCTCTATCTTTCTTTGCCCATATTTCTAACTGTAGGATGAATGAATCCAAAAATTCCACAGGATTATCATGCTCTGGATTCATAAGGAATGTACCTGTTGCTTCATGGTCAAACTCTAAGTTGAAACATTGTTTTATTTTAGCAACACATTGAATCATTATTTGAGAATCAAAAATGTGTTTTTCGTAATAATGGGCAGCTTCCAAGATTGCTTCACTCAAAACAGTTCGAAGGTTAGGGGGTGATTTTGCAAAAATATTATGAATGCTTTGGGATAAACTCTGTAGTTTTTTAAAATCTTCTGTATTAGCTATATCATCATATTGACGTTCTTGAAACTCTTCTACAACCTCTAACCACGCATCTTTTAATACGTGAACATTATTTTCGCTGGAATCAAATGAATTTAAAAATGGTAGGGTTTTCATGATGGCTTCAATAAATACTGTTTTTACTCGTGTACTACTTGAAGCAGAAGAATCAAAGTGATCAAGGAAATCCTCGTAATCTACATTAGTGCCTAGTGCAAACAAAAAATCTGAAATTAATGGTAGATAAAGTATGAGGTTTCCAGTTTGCATATTTGCAATATCACGTCCTACAAATACTTCAAGATCCCTTGCGACATCAAAAATTATTGGATCATCTGATGGCGGGGTATGTTCCTCTAAAACGATTGCATTCGAGGATGATGCATTTCTTTCATTATTATCTTTTGAGAGGGGTAATATTTCATCTTCAACATTAAACTGAATCGTATTTTCACATTCTTTTTTAAATTTTTGATGGATGATTTTAAATGTAGTATATGTCAATGCAGTGGCTAAAATACCTGTCGATAGCGCAGCAATGATTGGTAAACCGAAGTAGCTTATTAAACCTATGATTCCAATTCCAATCGCAGCAGAAATTAGTATCACGCTAATATTAGTTGTAACTTCGAGGGAATTTATTTCATATTCTATGTGCTGATTCACTGATAAATCATCATTTTCTATTGGAGATCGATTTTCAAGTGATGTGGTATTCTTACTTTCTAAAAAGTATGTTGTAAGCGCAATAACACTAAATAATACGCAAGTTACTGCAATACTGGACATTGCCGCCAATGCAATTGGAACAGATGCATATGTTAAAATGCCAATGAGGCTAACGCACACGATGCCTGCCAGTGCTCCAACTAATAATGCTTTGAAAATTTTAAGGGAAATTTCTTCTATGAAAACTAAAACATTGCTTACTTCTTTTATGATTGGTCCAATAAGGAATTTAGAGTACTTTTCATAATCTTCTTCGAGTATCAATTGTACTGCCTGATCTTGTTCATCGTTTAATAACTTAAGCTCTTGTGAAATTTTTTCATCATGTACGTTTGAAAAGAAATAATTCATTCCAATAATGATAAAGGCAGTCAAAAGAAAGCTTGAAAATAAAATGAAAGGTAATGCATATGCCCCAGTACCGGCTAAGATACATGCAGTTAAGAATAATCCAAAATATACTACAATGCCGACCACTATTGATTTAATCAAATAGTCTTGGATGTAATCATTGCTCTCAATATTTTCATCAATGCCTTGTAACCCGATGTAAAAATCTTCAGAAATCATTTTTAATACATGACGAAGCTCGGTATCTTGCATGGAATCCGACATATGGTATGCCAATCTAGAAATTTGGGTGAAAAGGTGTACTTCGCTGTAATTACGCTGTAAATCCGCATACGAATATCCAGCGCTTAATAGCTCATTTTGATTAAATTCAAGGGATAGCCGTGTTGCAGACGCGCCGTTTGCTTTTAGTTTCTTAATAATATCTTGTCTTGTCTCCCAGGAATAAAATTTTAAATTATTTAAATGAAATTCATCAAGATTGGCTTCTTTAAGGTCCTGATTGGTAACAGGGTTTTGATATTCTGCACATTCTGCAATTACTTGTATGATTTTTTGTAATGTAGCATCGTTCAATGAAATATTTTGAGCGATTCCTTGCGTGAGCCTAAAGAAATTAAAGGTCTGACTTTCTTCATGTGATATCAAATCTTTTATTAATAACTGTAATTGATTGAACCAGCTAGCATGCGTTTTTTTAGATTTCAATAGAATATCAAGTACTTGTTGAACGCCTGTTGGAGGAACTTCATTATCTCTAAATGCAATTTTCACCGTAGAATATATTTCATCCATAGCAGTGAGGGGTTTCAAATAATCAATAAATAATTTAGCTGACTCAGTGTCATGAAGGGTGCTCACAACTCTTCGGTTTGTTTTTAAAAAATCATAGATGAATTCTTCTTCGACTGTGTCCCTAGGAAGGTTTCTAATTGAATATCGAGATATTGTTTTCAGTATGTGTAACGCATTTTCAACATCTGTATCATTTGAGAGGTTTTCAATAGCATCGAAAAAGAGTTTATAGTTTTCACCGTTTTCATGTTCATGAAAAACATTTTGAATGACGCTTTTATTACTTTTCCATTGTATTTCATTTTTATTTAACATTAAACCGATAGTCGATGTAAGCGTATACATGACCTCTTTTAGGTATTCATTCTTTGGATTATTTAGAATATTTTGCATCTCATGGGTATTAATGATGCCTAGTAAACCTTGGTAAAGTGTATCAAGGTTTCCTTGATGTTTTCCCATTAAATAGGACAAAAATAGGTTAACAATTGTAGTACTGATTTCTGTATGGTTAATGTAAAACATTCTAATTGCATGTACATGCGGACTAGTACCAAAAGAATAGGTTAGGAATTCTCCTACCCAAAGTAACCAATTTGTAATTGTTTTTATCATTGTATATACCTTCTTCTTATAGTATTTTATCATTTTTAACATTAAGGAAATGTTAATTTTTGATTCATTTAAACTATTGAATTTTTGGTTATGATTGTTGGAGTTGATGAAGTAGGTAGAGGTCCTCTTGCTGGACCGGTTGTTGCTGCCGCTGTCATTGTGTCGTCTGAAGATGACTTTGAGTACCGCGACTCGAAATTATGCTCTAATATTCAACGTAACAAAGCATTCGCTCATATAATGCAGCATAGCGTCCAATGGTCAGTAAGCATTGTGGAAGCAAGTGTGATTGACCGTATCAATATTTTGCAAGCGTCCTTGTTAGCAATGAAACAATCCGTAGATAAATTATCAGCAAATATTTCTCATGTATACGTTGATGGAAACCAGCTTCCAAAATGGCAATACCCGTCAACTGCATGTATCAAGGGGGACCAAAACGTGAGGAGCATTGCTGCGGCATCCATTGTGGCTAAAGTCATAAGAGATCAAATGATGATTGGGTATGATCGAATATATCCTGGTTATCAATTTGCCTCTCATAAAGGCTATCCTACTGCTGATCATATGAGGCGATTAAAATCATTAAAGCCTTCTAAGATTCATAGAGTATCATTTGGTCCAATTAAAAGAATACTTGCCGATTCTTTAAAACTAGATATTTGAGATCATTAAAGTATAATGGATCTAAGGTGGGGGATTTGTATGGGTTTATTAAAGACGATTATTGTGTGTGTATTTGGCTACGCATCTGCTGGCATGTACGTGTTAGGTGGGCTTGGTATGGCCTCTTTTTCCGATGACGTTACCTTTTCTACTGATACGACCAACCAAACAATAGATGCGAATAGTGGTGAGCTGTCAACAGACATTCGTATCGCGATTGGCTATCAACCCAAAATCGATCCCGTTAATTTTTCAAGTATGGGGTATTTTGGAGAGTTTGGTATGGACATTATGACAAAGGATTCGGAGTATGCGACTGTTGGATTAACGGGTTCGGGTTCTTACTCATCAACATACACTGCTTCCAACAAGGATTCTATTTATTTTAGAGCGGGTTCAATGTTTAGAGCTGCTGATAACGTATTTCCATATGTACAAGGGGTATACGTAGTAGATTTAAGTACCGATTACTCGATTACAGGATCCACAACTCTCGCTAAGGACTCGATGAGCTCATCTGGTATGGGTGCTGGTTTAGGAATCAGAGCTTTTGCTGGTAAAACAGGTTTCTATGACTTCAATTATCTATATCTTCAAACAAGTGAAAATGATGCAACTGTAGGTTCTGATACCCTAAAATCAAAGCCAACATTAGGTGTATTTGTCGCATCCATTGGTCATATGTTTGGCTAGGTTCTCATTCGAAAGTTGGGTAATTTAAATGATTCGAAGATGGTTTAATCTTTTTTCAAAGATCACATTATTACTACTAATCAACTTTGCTTACTCCAATCTATATGTTACTGGAGGTGTCGGAGCTAAGTCGTTTACGGACAATTTGCAATATACACTCAATGTGCTTCGTGATATTAACGGAGGTGAAACAGTATTTGAAAGTAGGCTGGGACTTGGTTATATGTCATCGAATTTAAAGAAATTTAATTATTTTGCTGAACTTGGGTTATCTTACCTACCGCAGGATATGGCTTATTTTGGCAAATATCCAAATGGTTCAGAGGAAAATTCTGCTGTCACTGAAATGTCCTCTGATGCATATGCCTTTGGAAGGATCGGTACAATGTTCTGTCTTATTGATCAGACCTACGTATATGTACATGGTGCAATTGAGCATGGATTCGATGAAACATTTTCTTTTACTCCATATTCTCGATTTGGTGATCCAATTGACATTGAATCAACTGCTTATGGTGGAGGTGTTGGTGTCAGAGTCATGCTAAATAAGCGTTTGTTTTATGACACAAGCTACACTTATGTTTTCGGAGGTTCATTTGATGCATACGCTGAAAATTATGGTGATCCACTCAAAGTGTCTAATAGTCCGAGAAGATCAACTTTTATTGCCTCGATTGGTGGTATGTTTTGAGGTATGAACGATGATAATAGTTGATAGTTTAGTAAAAAGCCAACGCATTATCTCAAAGGTCATTTTGGTGATGGTTTGCAACATTGTTTTATCAGATCTTTACTACTCTGGTGGTGTTGGCACGCGTACAATTACTGATAATTTTCAGACAACATACGGCAATACACTCAATATTACTCATGGTGGTGAGACTGAATTTGATACGCGTTTTGCTATAGGCTACATGCCATTTCGTTCAATCGCATCGTTGCCTACATACGATTATTTTGTTGAGTGTGGCCTATCGGCATTTCCACATGATGTGACATATAATGGAGAGGGTTCAGGTGCGAGTTCCTCTTATTATGTAATGACGTCTGATTCTTATATTTTTGGAAGGTTAGGAGCAATGTTACGACTTTCTCCAAGTACATTCACTTATTTACAGGGCACCATGGAACATACATTTGACGAACAATATGAATTTACGACTCCATTAGCCATGGTGGACGTCCCATCCACTTCCTTTGGAGGGGGCATTGGGATGCGTATCATTTCTAAAAATAAGTTTTTTCTTGATTCAAGCTTTACATTTGTTAAAGGATCATCAGTTGATGCGTTCATTGATGGTCTAGAAGTTGTAAATAGACCAAGAAGAGCTACATTCATAGGTTCAATTGGTCGATTATTTTAAGTATAATAACACATTATTATGAATGAATTTTGTCACTTAAGAGTACACAGCGAATACAGTATTGAAGACGGTATTATTCGACTCAATGAACTGATAGAAAAAGTTAACAACGATCCATCAATGTCAGCAGTTGCGTTGACAGATTTTGGTAACTTTTATGGTGCATTGAAGTTTTATCAGCGCGCTTTAAAGGCTGGAGTGCGACCAATTATAGGATTAGATGTACACGTTCAGCATGATGATGGTCAAATTGGTCAAATTACTTTTTTGTGTAAAAATTGGAATGGGTATCTTCAGCTATCTCAATGGCTAACAAAATCCTATTTAGATAATGCGTCGCCTCTTTTTAAAACCAGTTGGTTCAACCAAGATAATTGTAAAGATCTAATTATTTTATCTGGTGGCTGGTATAGTGATTGGATGTTGGCATCACGGGAGCAGCGAGATAAGGATGTAACTCAGTATTTGGATTTTTGGTCTCATGTTGCACCGGACTCATATTTTCTTGAGCTTCACAAAATAAAAGTTGAAAATGAAGCAGCTCATATCAAAAAAACAATACAGATGGCTGAACAGTATGATTTGCCGATGGTAGCAACCAATCCAATCTGTTTTTTGAATGATGAAGATTTTGAGGCGCAACAAGCGCGCTTTTGTGTTCATCGTGGAGAGCTCCTAATTAATACAAAAAATCGCTATACCGCATCTCAATTTTTTAGATCATCAGCACAAATGGAAGAATTATTTGAAGATTTTCCAGATGCTTTAACGAATACCCGAACGATTGCCCAACGGTGTGTGTTAGAAATGCCTTTAGGAGAAACGCATTTACCAAACTTCACATACGACAATGATCTATCGGATGACGAATACCTTAGAGAGTTATCCTTTACCGGTTTGAAAAAGAGAATCCATCAAATCGATGAAAATTACAAAGAACGGCTAGATTTTGAATTGAAGATCATCGCTCAAATGGGTTTTGCAAGTTATTTTATGATTGTAGCGGACTTTATACAATGGGCTAAAAATCATCAAGTACCTGTTGGTCCAGGTCGTGGGTCTGGTGCGGGCTCAATGGTGGCATATGCTTTATCCATCACAGATCTTGATCCGATTCATCATGGTCTTTTGTTTGAACGATTTTTGAACCCAATGCGGGTATCAATGCCTGACTTTGATATAGATTTTTGTATGGAGAAAAGGGATCAAGTAATTGAGTATGTGTTTCAACATTATGGAGCTGATAAAGTATCTCAAATCATTACGTTTGGTACCATGGCTGCAAAAGCAGTCATACGAGACGTTGGTCGTGTGCTTGGAATGCCGTACCCTGTGGTAGATGGGTTAGCAAAGCTCATCCCTTTTGAATTGGGTATCACACTGAAAGATGCAATTAACCAAGAGCCGCGATTAGAAAAACAAATCAAAAATGATCCTGATGTTGCGCGATTATTTCATTTGGCGATTCGCCTAGAAGGCATTGTTCGTAATGTGGGTAAACATGCTGGTGGTGTTGTCATTGCACCACGACCTATTTATACATTTACACCACTTTATCAAGATGCACAGTCCCATCAACCTGTCACTCAATTTGATAAAGATGATGTTGAAACAATGGGGCTTGTGAAGTTTGACTTCTTAGGACTACGAACGTTGACGATCATTGATTGGACCGTCAAATATATTAAGGCATACTTCGATAAAAGCATTGCCATTAACGACATCTCTTTAAGTGATGATAAAACCTTTGAGTATTTACAAACTAAAGCAAGTATTGCCATTTTCCAGCTTGAATCACAGGGAATGCAGGAATTAGTATTGCGTTTGAAGCCGGATCGATTTGAGGATCTGGTCGCACTGGTCGCATTGTACCGTCCTGGACCTTTGCAATCTGGAATGGTGGATGAGTACGTCGATCGAAAACATAAGCGTAAAGGGATTACTTATCTTCACCCAGGATTATCCGAGACGTTAGATGATACCTATGGTGTAATACTTTATCAGGAGCAAGTGATGAAGATTGCTCAAGATTTAGCTGGGTATACGCTAGGGTCAGCAGATCTTCTAAGGCGCGCAATGGGGAAGAAAAAACCCGAGGAAATGGCGAAACAACGTCAAGTATTTTTAGATGGTTGTTCTGAAAATGAAATAGATCAACAAACAGCCACGGATCTTTTCGATTTAATTGAAAAATTTGCAGGGTATGGTTTTAATAAGTCGCATTCAGCAGCGTATGCGTTACTAACATACCAAACAGCATGGTTGAAAGTACATTATCCATCCGCATTTATGGCTGCGGTATTATCTTCAGAATTAGATAATACGGATAAAATCGTCACATTAATTGCAGACTGTGAGAAGAATGATTTGATTGTACACCCACCCAATGTTAACCAGAGTTTGGCAAAATTTGCTCCCATTGATCATCAGAATATTGGATATGGACTAGCTGCCATTAAAGGATTAGGGACTGCATTGTCGGACCAAATTGTTGAGGAAAGAGCAAATGGTGAGTACAGAGATCTAAAAGACATGTGTTGTCGATTATTTAAAAAAGTGAATCGTCGCGCACTAGAGTCATTGGCTGGATCAGGTGCATTGGATGGTTTTGGCCAGGATCGAGGTGTGTTAATGGCTTCAATCGATAAAGCATTGATGATGGCTGAGAATGACATGAGTGCAAAAGCTCAGGGCCAACAGGATTTACTATCTGTAATGTCAGATGAACCCGATCATTTTGATTATGTGTCCGTTAAACCAATTTCATTTTATAAAAAATTGCTCTTGGAAAAAGAGTCACTCGG
>NZIM01000081.1 GCA_002691585.1 Legionellales bacterium | reverse complement strand
TCTACGCTAAGAGAGTAGAAATTAGTCAAGAATCAACTACAGAGTTAAGACTTGGAGATTTTATTGAACAAACTGTACGTGCATTATATTTATATCTTCAACTACCTCATGGTTACGATTATGACTTCGTAAAAGACCCTATTATACCATTGGACTTTTCTTTCATTGCTGAAGCACAACAAAACACTACACCCCAAATCGATAAATTTAATCAGTATTATACAATGGTGACTAGTTCTCGGTTTTTCTTCAGCCGAGGGTGGGCGTATCTTTTACCCGGAATTGCAACTCTAGTGGCACTACATACACTTTGTAGTTCTGCAGCTATCATTACATCAGTGACTTTATCACTGTATCTGTTTAATTGTCTTCGTAGACAATATCTTAGTGATTTTACTCCACCCTTTCTTGGGGATATTCCCGACATTATCATAGTTTGTGTATTATATTTAATAGGCTTTCACACTATTGCATCAATATACTTAAACTTGATATTCCTGGAATCATTTCTTCAATTTTTTGTACAGAAAGATAATTTAATAGATTTAGGGGATTTAGTTACTTTTAAAATACTTACTGACAATATTCAAAATGATATTGAGCTTTTAAACTTTTTGCCTAGTGACAAAAGCTGCGATTCAGCTCATGGCTCTGATGAAAAGGAACAGTTTAACTCTTTCCTCTTGAGTGGAGTCTTTGATCCAGAAAAGACACCTGAAGAATCAGTCGAACGATCTAACAACTCTCTTTGGAGCTTTTTCTCATCAACAAATAAAAGTAATACAACTTCAGACAGTGCTGCGGATNAACATCGGATCCNAAACANTATTTGACGTGTTTCCTTTTTCATGCAGATGAAGTAAATAAAAAACTTTGTTAAGATGAGGCTATGTCTAAAGCACTTCTTGTTCAAAATTTAACCTATAATACGGGTGGAAAATGCCTATTTGAATCCGCTAACTTAGCCATTCCTCTACCCAATAAAGTTGCAATTATTGGTGCCAATGGCGCTGGTAAATCAACATTAATTAAAATATTAAACGGACACATTGAATCTGATATGGGCAAAGTAAACTGGCCTGGGAAATACCATATCAGCACCCTATCCCAAGAACCTACATTCATAGCACAAGATAGCGTTTTTGAAACCATTGCGCGTGGTTTAGGACCTAAAGGTGATCCATTAAGGGTTTGGTATAAACACCCTGAAAAAATAGATGAATTAGACCAAATTGATGGGTGGAGACTTATACAAGAGATAGAGGCTTTAATGCGATCATTTGCGTTGGATGGGTCGAAAACCATTGATCATTTATCTGAAGGGCAAAAAAGAAAAGTAGCACTTGCACAGGCAGTATGCATGTCACCAGACGTTTTATTACTTGATGAACCTACGAACCACCTAGATATCGTGACGATCGATTGGTTAATTCAATGGTGTAAGAACTTTTCAGGAACACTGATTGTCGTAAGTCATGATCGTTTTTTCATTAATCAAATTTGCCATACCATTGTTGAAATTGATCACCAAATGATACTTTCATGGGAAGGTAACTATGATCAACACCAACAAAGAAAAGCTGTATTACTTCAAGAAATGGATAAACAAACAGAACGTATGGACATCAAACTTAAAGAAGAAATGCGTTGGCTACAGCGTGGTGTTACTGCGAGAAGAAGACGTAATATGGGTCGACTAAGAGCACTTGAGACATTAAAGAGCCAACGCNCCCTGATTACTAAACAACATAAAACTGTCAACATAACAAAACATAACGAAGTCCATGCATCACAAAAACTTCTAGCATTAAAAGGGGTCTCATTTGGTTATGAACACCTTATATTGAATAAATTCAGTCTTACATTGTCGAAAGGCGACCACATAGGCATTGTAGGCCCAAATGGCTGTGGTAAGAGCACATTAATTAAATTATTAATGCAAGAAATAAAACCCACTGAAGGGACTGTTAAAGCAAGTGATTCTCTTAAAATTGCCTATTTTGATCAAAAAAGAGATGCCATTGATCTCAATAAAACNCTCAGAGATAATGTGGGTGGTGGCTTATCACATATCGATATNAATGGTAAGAAAAAACACATTGTAAGCTATTTAGAAGATTTTTTGTTCACACCTGAACGAATTAACAGCCCAATGGTTCATTTCTCTGGTGGTGAAAAAAACCGCGCAATGCTTGCAAAGTTATTTCTTCAACAGGCCAACTGCTATATTCTGGATGAGCCAACCAATGATTTAGATATGGAAACCATTGAAATATTAGAACAGTTTTTAATAGAATCAAAGGCTGCAATCATAGTTGTAAGTCATGATCGTTCATTCATTAATAATATGGCAATGAAAACATTGTTTTTTACCAGTAATGGCTTCATGGAATATGCTGGAGGGTATGATGATGCCATTCATCAAGGTGGACGTTTTCCTATTATCGACCAGGATACAAAACCTACTAAGGTAGAGACCTCCAAAAAAGATCACCGTTACATCAAACGACTTGAAGAGAAAATCAGCAAACGAGAAACCACTCTAATGAAAATGAAAAAGGAATTAGAAAAGCCTGAAATTTACCAAGATTATCAAAAAGTAAGTGAGATTAATAAGAAAATTAAGCTTCTTGAGACTGAAATTGCAACATTATACGATGAATGGTCATCTTTTGAGTCCTAANGGTTGAATGTACATCAACACTCATCATTTTCGTAATCATCTTCCTCATCAAGCAGAGGTTGTTCTCTGTTTCCAGGTGTTCTGTAGTACTTAACAACGAGATACGATGAAAATAAGAACGTCATTAAAGTAGCCAGTTCAATTAAGTTCGCGACTACATTACTCATATAGTTTTGCGACTTGGCAAGATCTGTTACCAAAATAGTAAATTCACTGGCCTGCCCTAACCTAAAACCTAGCTCCCAAGAAAAATTGACGCTCTGACCTAGCCGTACAAAGAGTAACCGGTAAACAACTGGTTTAAAGATAATCAGAAGTATAGCGAGAATGAGCGCGGGTAAAAATATTTCGTGAATCAATGCAATGTCAATGGTCATACCGACTGCAAAAAAGAAAATCACTAAAAAGAAGTCCCGTAAAGGCATTAACGTTTCAGAAAGATAGCCCGCAGCACTTTGGTGTGCAAGTGAAATTCCTGCAATGAATGCACCAATCTCATAGGAGGCACCTAAAAGTTCAGCACACGTAGCAATGCCGAGTCCCCAAGCAATTGCAACTAAGAACAAATACTCTCTAACCCTAGCAAATCGATTCATCAATGGATCCAAAGCCCAGTCCACTAATTTAAATGCTAAATAAATCACTAGTGGTGCAAAGCCAATCATGATACTAATATGCCAATAATTAAAATCTGGCTTACCTAGTTGGTCGATCATAAAAAGCATGACAATCGCAATGAAATCTTGAATCAATAGCACCCCGATCATCATTTCACCAACGTAACCATGTTGTAAAAGATTAGGAGGTAAAAGTTTTAGACCAATAATAGTGCTTGAGAATAGTAATGCACATCCAGCAAGGATTGAATCAATCTGATCATATCCGCAGATTCGCATAAAAGAATACGCAAAGAGCCAGAATAAAATACTACTCACAATGCTTGGTAAGGTAACCCGTTTCAATTCATCGAGTAATTTTATGGGATCAAGATGTAATCCGAGTAAGAAAAGTAGAAAAATAATGCCTATTTCACCACTGTATTTTATGAAACTGTTTTCAACAAAAGCAGTAGGTTCAACAAGTTGAACAAATATTCCAAGAAAAATATATGCGACTAAAAGTGATTGACGAAACACGAGTGCGGCAGTTGAAAAGACAGATGCGCCGACAAAAATAACTGTAATTGTTGATACTAGTGTATTGGCCAAGCCGCCTCTCCATCCATAAATACAATAAACGAGATGCGTTGGTCGATAAGCCGGGTTCTGTCGCGGACGATCATCTATCTGGGATATGCATCACTGCATACCTCAAGCAACCTACCCGAATCGCATACGAGTCGTATGTGAGTTACCTCAAGATTCTACTTGGTCTTGCTCCAGATGGGGGTTACCTTGCCATAATAGTTACCTATTATGCGGTGCGCTCTTACCGCACCGTTTCACCCTTACCCGAAGGCGGTCTATTCTCTGTGGCACTTTCCGTCGACTTTCGTCGCCCAGGCGTTACCTGGCATCTTACCCTGTGGAGCCCGGACTTTCCTCTGTTAAACACAGCGATCGTCTAACCAACACATCTTAGCTTACAATGTTACATTGAAAACAACTGTGCCGCAAGTAAAACTAATGTATATTATGCTTTTCGCATATACCTGTAAGGAAGTTCCACAGATATTTTGCAGTCGTGAGCGCAGACTGTTTCGCTAATTCTTTCTCTTCAGGACTTAATGCATCCAATAGCTCTTCGCAGTCCTTACGGTGTTGTACATCAGCTCCACGGTGAACTTCAAAAAATTGCAGTCCCTCTTTGGATCGAACGCCATAAAACTTTTTAAGGCCATCAATTTTCACATCGGCTACTTCTGGTACTTGACGTTCATAGGTATATAGTGAAGCAAGTCCCTCTGCATAGCTACTTCTGGCCCATTTGAAGAAATTATCTATCATTTCTGAGGTATGTTTATCAGGAGTTGTATTATCTGGATCAGTGGACTCAAGCTCAGTAGCAAACTGGCGCCATAATGCAGGGTGATCGTGATCGTTAGATGATTCTTCCTCAACCAAGTTCTCTAGCAGCATCTTTCTGCTTTTTGAATCTTCACATAGTGAGTGCGTTGCACTGATGTATCTTGGGAAAGCTTTCACATGATGATAATATTGTTCAGCATAGTCTCTCAGTATTGTTCTATCAATACGGCCTTCTGTCCACGCAATGTAAAAAGGATGTTTCAACAAATGATATTCATCTAATAGTGTATTTAGCTCAGATACGTACATAATCTCCCCTTTTTTTGATAATGTTAAATCTCATTATAAATACCATCATCCCTTCTTTCAAGCACAGTGTGACCTTGACAATTAACTGCAGTTTCCAGAGGATCGACGACGGGTGTTGCAGTTGGAATGTGTGTCGTTGGATTTACAATATTCCCTGAATAAACAGGTGCTGTTGGTGGTGGTGTAGCCTGACTATTATTTTCATTACGTTCACTTTCATCATTATCTTCCATGGGTGGCGCAGTTGGAAAAATATTTGAAATATGATGATTGATAATGTCCCCTATGTCTTGAGAAACCAATCGTAAATAATTTAAAGGAATAGAAATAAAAAACAGACAATAGGTGTTTACAATATGCACAATAGTATTGGGGCTATCTATACTCTCTAATTGCAAATACATCATCAATAGAACTGCTGGATTAAATACGGCTAATAAAATAGGTGATAACGCAAAATGAAGTGTAAATATCATACTCACCTCATAAAATATCAACGCCACACAGAAAAATTCAATAGAAAGAGTACACATTGCATGCACTGGCCCCTTTTTCTTCTCGTCTTCTTTATAAAATGATATCCATTTGGAGTGTCTATGATCATGGAAACGTTCTGATCTAACATCAGAAAGAATCCAGCTTGGAATCAAAAGGTTTGCAACACTATACATAATCCACAATGGAACATAATTTCCAAAAAACGTAGGAATGATGCTCACCACTAAAAATAAGAAGGCAATAAGAACGACCCACCTTGAGCTGGATGTTACTTGCGCTGCATCAATTAAATTAGGGTTATGGGAAAAGCAGATAAAATTATAAATGCATGTCAAAATTAGAGATACAAAGAATATCTTACCAGCCATTAATGTCATCCAAAAGTAAATAAAAGATGTTTCGAACGTAAATGCTAAAGACCAAAAGGTATCTGCCAATTCAAAAAAATTACAACATTTAAATAGACATAAAATAGATAAAACAATTAAAAAAGGTTGAGCAATCAACGCATTAATAATCAAAATACTAACGCCTAACGAATACATTATGAATGCAGGGAATAACAAAAATATGTAAGGTGATGTTGTATATTGAGGCTGAACAAACTGTGGCATGATTTAATTTTTCTGTGGGCCTTCAAAGCCCTCTGGAAATATATCCTGAACAACATCACGCGATGCATCAAGGACTTTTGAAAAATGATTGTAGGGGTTTAATTCTTCATTCAATACATTTGATCGAATTGGATTATAGTAAAGACCTATTTGAGTATTACATACAGCTGGCGCATCATCCTCATTTTGTAGTAAAAAATCAAAGAAGAAATCGATAATATAATTCATAAGATATGAGAGGCAAACAGGTACAAACATCAGCATCATGGTCATATTGACATTAGAATCTGGTTGATTACATTCTAAAAACAAATGTGACAACAGCCATAATGACAACATAGAGGATGTAAACGCTGCAACAAAAAACACTAAGATGTCAGTAATTCCGTACATTACAATGACTGAAATCAAGCCAAATGAAAAAGAGAATGGTTGTAACTCTTTCCAATCATCAATCATGTGAAATAGACAAAAGCTTAACTGTGACAATGTGATGCCAATGACGAAAAATGCAATATTAGCACTTAATAAAAACCCAAGAAATATTGGGGAAATAAATGCAATGATATGGAACTTCCAAGATAATGGCCAACGAAGTACCGCTTGAATTGTGTTTTGAAATTCAAATAAATCTGAATTGTTGGAACTTAAGAGATAAATTGCTCTCAAAGAAAATAAAATAGTTACGGCATAAAGGGAATAATAAAGTATCGTAAGAGGCGTTACCCCCAAAAGTGCAACTGAGATCATATTAGCCAGAGCACCAGCCCAAATACTCAAGAAAATAGTAAAATATTTGTTAGCTTTTTCTTTTAGATTTGGTTTTGTTTTAGGCTTCATTGCATCTCCAAATTTGACTGTATAGTATCAACTAGCTCTTAAATAGTCAAACATTTGGTGTATACGCTCAGGATTGCCAATGGTACATATCACATGTTAAACCATGGCAGCCATGGCAATCATTACATGATGTTTTTTTAATTACACTGCCAACACGTATCCAATGTGACATCATTTGTTCGATAGTGACTGTATCCGAGCCAAAATAGCTTGCTAGCTCGTTACTGCTCACCCAATCACGGTTGATTAAAAGTGATTTTAATTGCTTTAACGTCATTTCTCAACGCTCCATATTTTTCTTGCTTGCTTTTGAAATCCAATCATTAAAAAGTAATATGTCACACTACCCCATGTCAACCACATCAGTGAGCTAATTGGATGATGTAAAGATGTCTGAATTTGATAGACCATTACAGCTAATAAGTATGCAAGGGCTGTTGACCAAAATAACGAGAGTAATCCCCACCGTGGACCGACTTCTTTACAAATAGCTGCAATTGTAGACATACACGGAAAATATAAAAGTGCAAATACTAAAAATGCGAATGCACTCTCTGATGAACCAAAACGATACATCATCTCATGATATGCAACACTGTGAAAATGATGGGCTGGCACTTCAAGATTACTCGTCATGGATAATGGGGTACATGAATCGATAAACGCCCTCAACCCCTCCATGATTTGTTGACCAATCGGTACAATCGGTGTAGTAATTTGGGCATATAACGTGTTCATCGTACCAACCACTACCTCTTTTGCCAATAAACCAGCGATTAGTCCTACTGTTGCTTGCCAGTTATTGATCGATATACCCATAGGCATAAAGATCACTGTGATTGATTTGGCAATCTGCGCTAGAAGACTGTGCTCCATATCTGAGCCATCTACAAAATTCAACCCAACATCAAAATGCATCAATAACGTTAGTACCGCTGATAATGGGATAATATACAATGCTGCTCGCTCAATGAACCGAATCACTTGGCGTAGTGCTGATCGAGTCAGTATTTTTAAATTTGGCCGATGGTAGGCAGGCATTTCCATAATGAGCGGAAGTGGTTGTTCTAAATCCAAACTAGGCTGAAGTAGTAAACCTGTAATGATGGCTGCTAATATTCCAATTAGATACAATAAGAATATGACGTTATGTCCAGAGCCTGGGAAGAATGCTGTAACCATAACAGCATAAATCGTTAGACGTGCACCGCATGACATAAAAGGCGCCATCATAATACTCATCAGTCGCTCTTCATGACGTCCTAAAACCCTTGTTGAAAGCACACCCGGTACATTACATCCAAAGCCAATAATAAAGGAAACCAGTGACCGACCGGGTAGACCTATTTTCCTCATCAAATGATCTAACAAAAATGCTGCCCTTGCCATGTAGCCTGAATGTTCAAGCCAACCCAAACCAAAGAACATACAAAATAAAACAGGAGTAAACGTTAATGTGGTGGCTAAACCTTGCCCAATGCCATGGCCAACAAGATTAGCAAACCAGTGTGGCATACCGAGATAACCCAATCCGAGAAACAAACCGTCAACCAAAAGAGCATGTGTAATTGCATCCATTAACACCTGAAAGATACCACCGAACTTTACAGTCAAAGTAAATAAACCATACATGACCAATAAAAATATTGGGATACCAAACGTATGGTGTAGCACTATTTTGTCGATGGCACGAGATCGTGTACTGGATGCGGTTTCGTGTATCACCTGACACTTTGACAATACCTCTTGTATTTGTTGATAACGTAAATCTGCTATTTCAATATCTAATGGATTTTCAAGCTGCCCCTGATTAATTTCATTGACGTATTGGCCAGACTCGACGCTATATAAATAGCTATGCGGAGGATTTAAAAGACCCAATGACATAAACCGTTCTTTTAAAAAATGCCAAAACTTAGATGATGGATACCCCTTAAACGTACTTGGCTTGAACGCAAGGATCTGATCTTCTAATGAAGAAAAATCTTTTTCGTTGCATGCACACATCCCTAAAACTGGGCAACCAAGGGCATTAGAAAGTTCAGAAATTGTAATTTCATAACCATGTTTTTTTGCCAAGTCCATGCGGTTAACAACTACTATTATAGGTAGGTCCCGCTCAAGCAATTGATAGGTTAAATATAAATGCCGTTCAAGAGATAGTGCATCGACAACATTCACAATGACATCGTATTTTTTCTCAAAAAGGGACCTGTAATCATCGTTGGAAACATCATTTTGATGAGGGTGTAAGCTGTATGTCCCTGGATAGTCTGAAACCTGAACCTTTCCAAGGCTCGATGATCGCCAAAAACCATCCTCCGTATTGATAGTAATACCAGAATAATTTCCTTCTCTGGCAGACAACCCAGTTAAACGGTTATACAGTGTTGTCTTTCCGCTATTAGGGTTACCTATTAATGCAATTTTCTTTTGATTCATGGCGTTAAACTTTTAAAAACCAAGCATGCAGCTTCTTTCCTTCTTAAAGCAATTGAATTGCCTCGAAATTCAATGTGTACCATGTCCTTTAAGGGTGAGAAGGCAAGCACCTCACACTTAGTACCTGGCAACAACCCTAAAGAGACCAAGTTAGATGTATAATCATTCTTCTCAAGATACTTGGTAAACAAACATTGATCGCCAACATTAAATTCGTTGATTCTCATTCATCTAATTTAACGCAAAATGACTGATTTCGTCAAGTATTACTAGAAAGGAATGTCATCATCCTCTAGCATTTTAGGGGCTTCCTTAGGTGCCGCATTTGCAGTTTCTTTAGCAGGTGGCATACCTTGGGATAAATCATCACCTCTTCGATCAAGCATTTGCAAGCTATCAGCAACGATTTCGGTAGTTTGACGATCCACTCCATTACTGTCTTGCCATTTTCTAGTCCGTAGCTTTCCTTCTAAATATACCTTTGAACCTCTTTTAAGATATTCACCTGCAATCTCAGCCAAACGAGTAAACAACACGACTCTATGCCACTCTGTCATATCTTTAAAATCGCCTGTTTGTTTATCTTTCCATTTTTCAGATGTCGCAATGGATATATTTGCAACGGCGGAACCGGATGATGTATATCGTACTTCTGGATCCTGACCTAAATTACCTACTAAAATGACTTTATTTACTCCACTAGACATACATTATTACCTCATACATTATAACTTTCATTTAACTTTAATCGCATATCATACACGAATTTCGATGTAGCCCAGATTCCTATTATAAAAGCTAACATGGCCAACACCATCGAAAAACTTGCATGTGTACGCATTGTACCAGCGAATGCACTCAAGATAAATACCCCAAATTGCGCAACTGCGTAAAACCCGCCCATATACGCACCTCTTCGATTTGACTCAATCGACTGAGATAATACGGAAGGTAATATAGCTTCTAAAAGACCAAACATACCAATGAATAGTCCCAACCCTAAAATAAGGCAATTTGGACTCATCAATAATGCCAATCCAAAGGACATCGCGAGTAAAAGCCATATAACAGATTCTCTTTGATGCGACTTATCCTTCATTAAAAGTCGCATCATAACAACAATCAATGCAGCTGCAATCAACATACTAATGCCATATACATAGCTCATATCAGATGGCACATAACCACAACTTAAAACATACGTTGGCAGGAGCGAAAATGTCGCCGTAAATACTCCATGAATTATTCCTGCAGACCCAGCACACCAGACAAACTCAGGCTGCTTATAAATTGACCATTTCCAATCAGGCGCTTTCAAATGTTGAGTTGGATCAGGGATTACAGACCAAAGCCAAATAATTGCAACCAATGACAACATACCGGTTAATGTAAAAATGCCAGGTAATCCAATTAAGCGATCCAATGCTGGTGCAATGCAGATTGCTATAAAAAAAGTCACTCCGATCATGCCACCAATAATACCAAGCACGACAGGTCTTTTTTCTTCTTTTACTAGATCCACAGCAAATGCAGAGACTACTCCGTTGACTGCTGCGATTCCTTGTAAGACTCTTGCAAGAATCAGCCAATGAATTGATTGAGCAATTGCAGCAATAAAACTACCTAAGGCAAATAACAATAAACCAAACGTTAGAACATTTTTTCTTCCATATTGATCCGAAAGTCGTCCAAAGGGCATCTGTCCGATGGCTTGAAATAGGCCATAAATCCCGATGGCCAATCCAACACCACCATAGTTCGTATGGTAATCACTTGCATGTAAGGAAAGAATAGGAACAATGACCATCAGACCAAAGATTCTTAATGCTGAAATCAATCCAAGTGATAAACCGACACGCACTGCTGATAATTGATTCTTCATTTAAAAAACCTCATTAATTCATTGATTACTGATTGTTGATTGGTAGGATTCACATCATAAAGGTATAAACATTTTATTTTTTCAGAGAAAATCAAATCAACTGGTAATTCACTTGCTAAACTACACTTTAATGTAGATCCATCTGATGTTTCATTATATTTCAGAAAATCCCAATCGGGCTTAATGGGAACTATAGCCTCATGCCAAAGGGTTTCTAAATGTGTATCAAGACATTCGAATTGTAAATTAGGCATTTCTTTTATAAGACAAGAAAATATTCCAAGACCAGATATATCGCCCCCTAAAATTACAACACGTCTACCTGAATCTATTTCGTACTGGCATAGTTTTGCAGCCCGCTCACTCGCGTCAATCCACGCATTTTCAATTTCTCTCGGATGAATACTTCCTCGCCACAATGCATCATGACTCATTCGATGCAGCATGAGATTTACTTGAGGATATCCAAGACCTAGGTTAGGTTTTAAAAACGTATTATGGTTATAAGCGATAATTGAAGTTGTCAACATATTTCTCGTTTGATAATATCACACTATTGGCTTTTCATAAAGCCCCCATGATAAAGTTTTAAGGACACTACATTCTATGCAAATATTTAAGAAAATCTGGTACACATTGTTGACCTATTTTGGCGTCAGACGACTTACGCCGACCATCTATCAAAAAGAGAACCATTCGATAAAAACAAAGTTTATTCAACCAGCAGCGATTAAAATCATAAAAACGCTCAAATCAGCAGGCTATGATGCCTTCATTGTTGGTGGAGCAATTAGAGACATACTTATTGATGCGCATCCAAAAGATTTCGACATCGTTACAAATGCTAATCCAGAAGCCATTAAAAAGCTTTTCAAGCGAGCGATTATCATTGGACGAAGATTTAAAATTGTTCATGTCACAATCAATTACCATACCTTGGAGGTCTCGACCTTTAGATCAAAAAAACAAGGAAAAATCAATCAACATGGCATGCGTGTAAATGACAATGCATATGGTGAAATGGACGAGGATATTTTAAGACGTGACTTTTCCGTAAATGCTTTATATTTTGACCCTGTATCAAACCAATTGTATGATTACATCAACACTCTTAAAGACATCGAAGAAAAAAAGATCAAAGTGATTGGAGATCCTGAAGAACGCTTCATTGAAGATCCAGTGCGCATGTTACGGGCAGCACGACTTGCTGCAAAACTTAACTTCAATATTGATGCCCCGTGTTTAGAGGCCATTGGAAAACTAAAAGATCTTCTCGCAAAAGTTTCATCTGATCGTTTATCTCTTGAAATACAAAAGCTGTTTTATGGGGGATATGGCCAACGTTCATTGGAAAAACTCTATGCACTAGGACTTTTTTCGATACTGTTTCCCCAAACTCAATCATGCATAGAAAATCCAAAAACAAGCATTAAGACACAGCTGATGCTGTCTCAAGCCATGTACAATGCTGACCGTCGCTATCTCTCTCAAAAATCATTAAGTACCGCTTTTTTGTATGCAACATTACTATGGTGGCCACTCAAAGAAAGACTTCGAGCCATTAATCCACGTGATAAGGATTACTACAAAAAGTTCGTTGATGCGTGTAATGCCGTTATAAGTAAACAACAAGAAACAACCAGTATTCCAAAGAAAATTGCTGATGGAGTGATCAGTATTTGGAAGCTTCAAGTCACTTTCACAAAAGGAGATCCTCTCGATCCAGAGAGAATCATTCGATCTCCGAGATTTAGAGCAGGTCTTGATTTATTGACATTAAGAGCACATGTCAATGAACCTGTATGGTG